>JAISIN010000014.1 GCA_031262085.1 Prevotellaceae bacterium | reverse complement strand
AACTCGATCAACATGGAGAAACTGCTGCTCGACTTCCAGCAGTTCTTCCGCCGGAACGCCGACGCATGGATAGAGAAGTTCGACTACAAAGAGAGCGGTCCGCAACTGCTGCTGCAAGCTTTCCTGCAACGGGTAGTCAACGGCGGCGGCTACATCGACCGCGAATACGGGTTGGGACGCGGACGCACCGACCTGCTCATCCGCAAACCGCTGACCGACGGCTACGGCGGTCCCGTACAATACATCGTACTCGAGCTGAAAATCAAGCGCGCCAGCGTACCCAAGACCATCGCCCTCGGCTTGCAGCAAACCACCGAGTACATGGACAAAGCCGCCCCCGACGCCGAAGGGCACTTCATCCTGTTTAACCGCGACAAGAGCGCTACGTGGAGCAAGAAGATCTGGCACCGCAAAGAGACCTACAACGGACACACCATCACGGTATGGGGGATGTAGATTTTTTCTCATGACCGATTTGGGTTTTATGTGCGCAAAGGTGAGAAAACTGTGACGGTCTTGATATTTTTTATTCTGCCGGTGTACAAGTCCGAGGGTTTTATCTAAATTTGCGGCGGCTAATAAAAAACCCCATATTCACCCCAATGAAGAAATATAATCGTTTCAACATCTTACTGTTGTCGCTTGTGGCAACGGTTATCATCAGCAGTTGTAGTAAAGATAGTGACAACAATGAACAACCTGTTCATTCGTGGTATGTTTCTGCCGAACAGAAAGGAGGACTTACTCAACAAGCGATGCAGACAATGGCTACTTTAGGAGGCTTTAGCGCTTTCGTTCCCATGGTGAACTACGACGTGCAGTTGCGCAAAGTTACCTATCACACAGAATATCCCGCGGGTACGCCCGTTTTAGCTTCGGGTATGCTCGTTATGCCTGCCACGGTAAGCGACAAGCTGCCCATCGTTGTGTACATGCACGGCACGGTGGCGACGGGCGGCGAACCGTCGGCAAGTATCACCCATGCAGAAACGCTGCTGTGTGCCATCATGGCATCCTCCTTTGGCTGCGTAGTGTTGCTGCCCGATTACATTGGTTACGGAGCAAGCGACGACATCGTTCATCCTTACATTCACAAGGAATCGCTGGGGCAGGCTGGTTTGGACTTCATCCGCGCCTATCAAGAGTACGCGGCGGAAGAGGGAGCGCCTTTTACCAACCGTGTTATGCTTACAGGCTACTCCGAAGGCGGCTATGCCGCAGTAGCCTTGCAAAAGAAGATACAGGAGACCCCTGCTGCCGGATTGAAGATTGAAAAAGCCATAGCCGGATCGGGTCCTTACGATAATGTGAACTTTGGCAAGACCTTTCTGGCAACTGATGC
This sequence comes from Prevotellaceae bacterium, assembly GCA_031262085.1. GTDB lineage: Bacteria > Bacteroidota > Bacteroidia > Bacteroidales > Bacteroidaceae > Bacteroides. The sequence goes on along the minus strand of JAISIN010000014.1, from coordinate 16,044 downwards.
CGCCTGCGACGCACATTTCATCAGCAGTTACTTGTGGGGTATCCAAATGTATAAGGATTGTTACGGCTATGCCAAGAGTTACGCCGACATCTTCTCCGCTGTCGACAACGCCAAGCTGCAAGCCCGCAACTATGATATGGCATATTTTCGCCCCGACGAATACGAATTGAGCACCAATCCTGCGCAGTTGTTTCAACAGTCGTTCCGGTTGGACGTAGCAGCCGATGCCGATACCGACTTTCTGCGTGTTCTCGGCGAAAATTCATTGACTGACTTTGCTCCGCAGGACAGCTTGATACTCGTATATGGCAGCGCCGATACGTGGGTCTACCCGCTCAACTCCATCAATGCGTACGATGCTATGCACGATAAGGGTTGCAAAGTGGCGTTGGTATCGATAGAGGGTGGTGATCATTCTTCGACGATGTTGCCCTATTGCAACGTTGTTTTGAATCGATTGCAACTGTTTGAATAAGGTGCTACTACCACTTCAACGCCCGTTGAACGCCTGCTATGAGCCGATCTGAACGGTCATATGTTCTATATTGCCGGCAATGAAGTCGGCTATTGCACTGCAATCATCTCCTTGATCTCTTCATAGTAATCGTGCTCGCTGAAGTCGCTTTCTTTGCCCAGCTCAAAATCCTCGAAGACGAAGCCGGGAGCTACGGTGCAGCTCACCAGCGCATGTCCTTTTCGGTTTTTGATGCGTGCTCCGAACCAGCTTCCGGCAGGTGCGACGGCTTGCGGTCGTTCGCCGGTGGTCAGGTTGTTGCCCAGCAGTTCGATGCGGAGATTGTTTTGTTCGATGATGATCAGTTCGACAGGTTCTCCCTGATGGAAGAGCCATACCTCGTCGGACTTGATGCGGTGCAGATGCGAGATGTTGTTATCGCACATTAGGTAGTAGATAGCTGTGCTAAGATTGCGTGTGCGACCGTCGTCGGTGGTCAGCGTTTCGGCGCTGCGATAGGTCTCTTTGTAGTAGCCTCCTTCGGGGTGCGGCCGCATGTTGAGTTCATGGATAATGGTTACGATGTTCATAATTATATTGAGTTTTAAAGAATTATATAGAGCTTTTAAAGGGTTGTCGGAGGAATATGAGTCGTTAAAAGGTTAGTGTAAAGCAGCTTCCTCTTCCCGCTTCGGAGGTTACCGAGATGGTTCCTCCGTGTCGGTTCATGATTTGTCGGCAAAGGCTGAGACCGATACCCGAACCCGAAGGCTTGGTGGTGAAGAAGGGAACAAATATTTTGTCGAGCACATCGGGCAGGATGCCTTCGCCGTTGTCGCGTACAGTGAAGATGCTGTGATGTTGCGCGCCCGATACGGTGAAAGTTGTGCGCACTTCGATGCGGGGATTCTTGTTGTGGGTAGTTGCTTCGAGGGCATTCTTAATCAGGTTGATGAGTATTTGTTCTACTTGTCCGCGGTCAGCATGGATGATGCGGTCGGGTTGAGGCAGTTCGATGTGGACGGTCGGTTGCGGGTAGAGCTTTTGCATATCGGTCAGGAGTTCGCGCACCGAGATGTCGGTTCGCACCGGTTCGGGCAGACGCGTCAGGCGACGATAGTTTTCTACGAAGTGCAGCAGTCCCTGACTCCGGCGGTGAATAGTCTGCATGGCTTGTTGCATCACGGCATAGTCGGCTTGTCGTTGGCTCAAGGTTTCCGAAAGCGAGATGATGGGCGTGATCGAATTCATTATTTCGTGCGTCAATACACGAATCAACTTCTGCCATGCCTCTACTTCATTGCGTTCGAGCGCGGGTTGTATGTTTTTGAGGGTAATCAGGCGATGCTCACTCTGTCCGGCAATGAAGATGGTGCTGTCGGCGACCATTTCGAGCATTCGGTTGCCTTGCGGAATGCGCAGTATCGGGGTATCTGTCAAGCAGGAGAGGAGCTGGGTAGAGAGTTGCGGCGTTTCGCCCAACTGCATCACGGCAGCGCGATTCATCCATTCTATGTGTCCGCGCATATCGGTCACCAATACGGCAGTATCGACTTTGTTGAGCAGGGTTTCGTAATATTGTTGTTGCAACTGTCGGGTTTGCCTCTTGTACAGATGTATGCCGGTGCCTGCCAATATCAGTAACACCACGAATGCGCTGAATAGTAAATTGGCGCGCACCAGCAGATAGATGCCGGCTATCAGCGCCAGCATCAGGCAGATATAGAGTGTCTGCATCAGCAACGGGCGAAGTATGGAGGTCTGAATCATGCGTAGTCAACAGTTTGGATATTTCATTTTTTTCCCAACTTGCGGTAGAGTGCAAAACGGGTGATGCCCAGCAATTCGGCAGCCTGTGTCATGTTGCCTTTGCTGAGTTGCATGGCTTTATCGATGGCTCTGAGTTCCAGCTTTTCGAGGTTGAGTGTTTCTCCCTCTTTTTTCGAGGTGCGTACAGCTGCCTGAAACACAAAGTTTTCGGGACGCAGCTGCGATCCGTCGCCCAAGATCACGGCTCGCTCCATGCTGTGTTGCAGCTCGCGCACGTTGCCCGGCCAAGCATATTGCAGCAGTTTGCTTTTGGCTTCGCGGGTCAGTCCGTTCATGGGTTTATGATACTTGCGGGCATAACGTTGCAGAAAGTATTCTGCCAGCAGAATGATGTCGTTACCCCGTTCGCGCAGGGGTGGTATATGCAGCTCTATGGTATTGATGCGATAGAGCAGGTCTTGCCGGAACAGCTCTTCGTCGACTAAGCGGTGAATATCGGCATTGGTGGCACAGATCATTCGCACATCAATAGCGATGGGATGTGTGCTGCCCAACCGTGTAATCTGTCTCTTTTCGATGGCAGTGAGCAGTTTGGCCTGCATGGGCAGCGCGAGATTCCCTATTTCGTCGAGAAACAGGGTGCCTCCTGTGGCAGCCTCCATCCTTCCGGCTTTCGATTTGCGTGCGTCGGTAAAGGCTCCTTTCTCGTAGCCGAACAGTTCGCTCTCGAAGATCGTTTCGGGAATGCTTCCCAAGTCGATGGTAACAAACGGATGTCCGTATCGGGGTGAGTTGCGGTAGAGCAGGCGGGCTATGATATCTTTGCCTGTTCCGTTTTCGCCCAGAATGAGAATGTTGGCATCGGCATTGCGCAACTTATCTATGGTGGCGAGTACCTCTTGCATGGCAGGCGATTCGCCGATGATGGTTTCGTTGGCGCTGTCGCTAAGTACCTGTACCTGCTCTTTCAGTAGAACGACTTCCCGTCGCGAGCGACGCAGTCGGGCGCCGGCAGCCAGCGTAGCGAGCAGCTTTTCCTGTTCCCAAGGTTTGGATATGAAGTCGGTAGCGCCTGCCTTGATGGCATGTACCGCCTTGTCGGTATCTGAGTATGCCGTCATAAAGATGACCACAGCCTGCGGGTCTGTCTGCAAGATTCGTTTCAAGTAGTCGAACCCTTCTTGCCCGCTCACTACATCGCGGCTGAAGTTCATATCCAGCAGGATGATGTCGGGCTGAAAGGTTTGCATGAAGTGTTCGATACGTTCGGGGTTTACAGTCACCTTTATTTTTTCAGCGTAAGGTTCCAGCAGCAGGTTGAGGGCGAAGAGCACGTCTTCGTTATCGTCGACAATGAGTACTTTTCCAAGTTGCTCCATATGGTTTTGAACTGTTTTTATGATGAGTTGATTAATTTTCAAAGATTACTCCGCCATCGTCCGGTTCCGGGACAGATGGTTGTTGCTTCTTCTCTTTGTCGGGCAGGTTGAGCAGCGGCTCGTCGAGCGTATAGCCTTTCATCTCCGGCTCGGGGATGTTAGAGAAATGCGTTCGATAGAAGGTATCATACTCATTGAAGCTGTAATGGTCGATGAGTTGCTCATAATTGGCTTCTGAGATAAGCAACACGCGCATACCTGCGAGCAAGGTCGCCATGCCTTTATTGGTATAGAGGCGGCGGAAGTACTGATAGGCTTCGTCGTAGTTGGCGAAGGAGCGGACTTGCAGCATGCCGATGTCCCGTTCGTGTACCAATGAGAGATCGAAGTTCTTCACGACAAAGGTAGAGAAATTGTAGCGTGCCACCTCGAACAACAGCCGGTTCTCGTTGACTTTTCCCTCTTCATAAGCCAAAACGAACAGGAAGGGGGTGTTGCGTTCGTCGTTGAAGGCGCTGTCGGGCAGCATGGTGCTGCCCACAGAATCTTTCGACAGAGGGGCAGGCGTCTGTAAGTCGGCATTCCGACGTTCCCAGATAGAGCCAAACAGATGCGTATCTTTAGCCAGCAGTCGCCCCTCTTGCACGCCTTTCAAAATGGCTGTTGCCAGTTCGGTGATTTCGTTTTCCGGATAGTTCTGCACCAGTTCTTTCAGTTGTGCCAGAAACTGTCGGGTATTTCCGGCTTGCAATTCTGTCATGGCGTCGAGGAAGATAAATTTGGGGCGGTGCTGTCCCATCGGGTAATGTTTGGCAGAGAAGCGTGCGGCTGCTTTGACGGCGGCAGTATCGTTTTGTTGGAAGCGGGTGTAAGTGTCGGCATAGAGTGAATCTTCGCGATGTTTGCCGTGTATGGCATTTTCGAAATAGTCGGGGTCTGCCAGCAGGCGGGCATACTTACTGTCGGGGAAACGGGTGAGAAGCACTTTGCGTGCTGCTTGGGCTGCTTCGGGAGGGAAAGTGCTGTTGTGGTTCCGATGCTCCTTTTTATTGTAATAGTCGGCAGCCAGTTCGGTGAGGAAGAGTTGATAATAGACCTCGTCGGTCTGTGGAAAATCGGGAAAATCGGTTAGCAGGCGGTTGAAGTGGGCTTTGGCACGTGCAAAGTTGTTCATGCGCTCTTTGAAGATGATGCCGGCAGACAGCAATGCCTGCGAGAGTTGGGTGTTCGAAGCTTGCAGGGCTTCTTCGGTGAGTGGAATTTGTGCCAGATAGTAGGCAGGATTGTGCTTGTCGGTCGTGGCAGTATCGGCAACGACGGTCGATGAGAGAGTATCGTTTGGGGAGGGGGTAGGGGGCGTGTTGGCGAGCGAATCGTTTTTGTGTTCGGTATAGTCGGTCTCTTCAAAGTCGGCGAGCGATGCATTTGTCTTGTTGCTTCTGCGCCAGTTATCTTCAAGTTCTCGTTTGCCCCACCGGCGGATGAAATCGTTTTTTCCTTGTGCCACGGTGGCGGGGTTGTAGAAATACCATGCTTGTCGGTCGGCGGTTCCGATAGCTTGTGGCGGTTGTACCACGACGGGTTGCTGCTGCTCAACCTTTTCTTCCTGTTCAATGACGTGGGCAATGAGGTGCTCGATAACGTCCATTCGTTCGGTGTCGGACATTTGTGCCAATCGTTGCAGGCTATCTTGCAGCGCTATGGTGTTGAGGGGCGGTACCAGCTCGTCTAAAATCTCCGAGCGTTCGGTAGCTTGTCCGTATTGCAGGTGTGTTCTCCCCATCAGCCCGATGGCTTCGGTGTAGGCATGTTGCGCTTGTGCATAGTTGGCTTGGTGCCAGTACAGATTGCCCAGCTTGAGTTGCAGTATCCCCTTTTCGGCGCCTCCCCGGGTGCTCTTTTCTACGCCGGTGCGATAGGCTTTGATGGCTTTTGCCGTGTCGCGGGCAGTCAGGTAGACATTGCCCAGTGCATAATAAATGCGGTCGAGGTACTCTTTATTGTTCTCATTGCGGCTGATGTGCAGAAGCTTGGAAGTAATGCGTCGGGTGTCTGATGCGGGCATCACTTCGGTCTGACCGATACGTGCGCTGAGCGCCAGTTCGTAGGGCGGCGTCAGGCTGACTACCTTGCGGTAGGCATTGTATGCGTTGTCGGGTTGATTCAGCCGTTGATAGGTCTGCCCCAACAGATAGTAGCATCGCGCCCGTTGCAGTTTGTTTTTCTCGTGTCGCGCCGTTTTCAGCAGATAGGCAGGGGCGTCGCGATATCGTTCGGCGTGTAGCAGCATGTCTGCCATAGACGATGCGTATTCGTCGGCAAGCGAGGCGGGCAATGTGTCGTTGTTGACTTGTTGCAGTACCTCTTCGGCTTCATATTGCCATCCCATCTCGGTGTAGCATCGTGCCAGTCTGATCTGTGCTTCGGCGCTGACACGCGGTTGCCCTTCGTAGAGGCGGGCTATATATTTAAAGGTGGAAGCTGCTTCGACAAAGTGCCCCTGCTGATATTGCGCTTTTCCCAGCAGCATCCATGCCCGATAGAGAAACGGGTTGAATTCTCGTCGTGCCAGCCATTGTTTGTACTCGGCAGTATAGGCACGTCCGGGGCGCCGTGCCGGTCGGCGTTTGATGGAGTGCAGACGGATGGCTTTCTGCGCCTTTTCGACGGCACGTTCATAGTCGGCAGTTCCGATACTTCGGGTGGCTTCGTTGCCGATGGGATAGAGGGGCAACAGCTCCAGATAGTTGTCGCGATTGCCCTCTGTCTGCGTCAAATAGCCGGTTTTGTAGGCTTCGTTGCCATTAAAATATACATTGTAGCGGGTCGTCAGTGCGTGATAGAAGCGGGTACCTGCGGTGTTGCGACGGGTAGAGCAACCGGTTGCAGGCAGCAACAGCAGCAGCAGGCAGGAGAGGGTAGCGGCGTAACGATGGCGGAGGCTCACCATGAGCTTGCATAATCCGTATATCAGAATAGAGAAGAAGATGATTGTAGCGCCCGAAGGTACATTGAGGCGGTAAGAGATGGTAAGTCCGCCCAGACAGCTCAGGTAGCCGATACCGATCGAGAGCCAGATGATGCGGTGAAAACGATGGGTAAAGAGATTGGCAGTCATCTGCGGGATGGTGAGCAGTGAGATGACCAGCACGATACCCACCATGCGCAGGCAGGCAACAATGGTGAGGGCTATGAACATCATCATGATGTATTCTAACCATTGTACGGGGATGCCTTGCGAACGGGCAAACTCCCGATCGAAAGCAATGTAGATAATGGGACGCAGATAGAGCGCAAAGAACAGTATCAGTACGACTGCCAGTATTGCCAGCAGGGTGAGGTCGGACGTACCGATGGTGAGGATGTTGCCGAAAAGATAAGCCGACAGGTCGGGTGCAAAGCCTGCCGACAGGAAGACGAAGATGATGCCTGCCGCCATGCCGAATGTCCAGAGTACGGCGATGGCAGAATCTTCGCGCATGTCTTTGCGCTTGCTGAGCCACTCTACGCCAAAAGCCGACAGCACGGCAAAGATGGCTGCCGATAACAGTGGTGAGATACCGGCATACAATCCCAAACCGATGCCGCCGAACGAGGCATGTGTCAACCCGCCGCTGATGAAGACCAATCGTCGTGTGACGATATAGGTGCCTATCAGCCCGCACACGATGCTGGCAAGCAGACTGCCGATGAGGGCGTGTTGGAAGAAGGTATATTGTAGCAGTTCCATCAGGGATGTGCTGCCGATGAGGGGTCGCTCATAACCATAAGTACTTCGTCTTTCAACGAGTCGGGCAGAGAGATGCCGCGTAATCCAAGGCTATGTACCCACCCTTCAACGTCGCTCTCCCACATGGTTTCGAAGATATATCGAAAAGTCTCTTCCTGCGAAGGGGTGTAGGCGTCGGAGGCTATACCGGCAAAAGCATCCAGTTCTTCGTCGTCATAGTAGACAATCTCTGTGTCGGGCGTCGACAATTCGAGGTCGTGCTCACACACTTCGTGCATTCCACAACATATACTGTTCATCGTGTTAATGATTTAATTTGAAATCCGGCTGTTTCCATCTCTTTCCAAAAGGTAGGATACGATTTGGTGACTACCTGCGGGTCTTCTATAATGATCGATGGCAATAGCAGGCAGGCAGGTGCAAAAGACATCGCCATGCGGTGGTCGTGATAGGTGCGAATGACGGGTCTTTTATCCGGAGCACACCGTTCGCCGTCCCACACAAGCGAGTTGTCGGGACGTGCATACAGCACGAATCCCAATTTGCGCAGTTCGGTAATGAGTGCCTCAATGCGGTCGGTCTCTTTGATGCGCAGGCTTTGCAGTCCCGACAATCGGAAGGGTATGCGCCTCATGCAGCAGGTCACTGCCAAGGTTTGTGCCAGGTCGGGGATGTCGGACATGTCTTCGTTGATAAACAACGGCAGCAGAAATTCTTCGCGTTTATCAATCAACAGACCGTTTCTTACACGGACTGTGTGCACGTCGAGATATTTAAAGATCTCCGTCAATCGGCTGTCGCCCTGCAATCGTTCGTTTTGCGGCTTTAAAGTCAAACCGGACAAAAAGAGGCGATTGAAGTTGAGTGGTGCCAACGACATGACTTCATACCAGTAAGAGGCTGCTGTCCAGTCGCTTTCGACAACGTATCGGGTAGAGGAGATGTAGCTCTTCGGTTCAACGCTGAGTGTGCACTCGTCGCTCCATTCGGCTATGCCTCCGAAGCTTTTCATGATTTTCAGCGTAAGGTCGATGTAGGGACGCGACAGAATATCGCCTATCAAGTGGAGCTTCAGACCTTGCGGCAGTGTGGGAGCAATCATCAGCAGGGCAGAGATGTATTGGGAGCTGACGCTTCCGGTGAGCGTCAGCTCGTTTCCGGTGAGCGGCTTGCTCTTGATGCGTAACGGCGGAAACCCCTCTTGGCTCAAGTATTCGATGTCGGCTCCCAGCTTGCGAAGGGCGTCGACCAATGTGCCGATGGGACGTTGCAGCATGCGCGACGTGCCGGTAATGGTGTGTTGCTCGCCCGCGGGGCGGGTGCACAGATAGGCAGTCAGGAAGCGCATGGCTGTACCGGCAGCACCAATATCAATGGTAGAAGGAAGCTTTTGCAGGGCATTAATCAGTACGCGTATGTCATCACAATCGTCTGTCGCATGTTTGCGTACCTCTTTTCCCGATAATGCCTGCACCAATAGTACCCGGTTGCGGATGCTTTTAGATGCAGGCAGGTGAATGTCGACATTGAACTGTTGGGGAGCTGTTATCTTATAATACATGGTTTGAACGCTTTACTGAAAATTAGACCGCAAAAGTAACTAAATGCTTTATAAAAGCCAAAAAAACTCTACTTTTGCACTCATTGAATAGTCAATTCACCTGTAATTAAGTATGAAACCTGTTATACATACCCTCTTTCTTTTATTGCTTGTCGGCTCTTTATGGGCGGCATGTACGGATGCTGATGATTATTCGTCGGCTGCGGATCTGCATCTCTCTTTTTCACAGGATACGCTTCGAATGGACACTGTGCTCACCACGATTCCTACGGCTACCTATCTGCTGAAAGTTTATAACCGGAATGTTTCCTCGCTACTGATAAGCTCTATCCGGCTGGCAGATGGTGGTCGTTCGGGTTTTCGTATCAATGTGGACGGGCAGAAGGGCGACGAATTTCGGGATGTGGCGATAGCCGGTAAAGACAGTCTGCATATTTTTGTAGAGGCTACGCTACCCGTTCGTGGAACGGATGCGATTGTGGCAGTGCGCGACTCCATTCTGTTCATGCTGAATGGCAACCGGCAAGAGGTGAAGTTGTGGGCTTATGCGCAGGATGCTGTATTGTTGCGCGGTAAGGTTATCGAAGGTGATACGCTGATTGCTTCGCGGCAACCGTTACTTGTGTACGACAGTTTGTGCGTGGCGCCCGGCGCACATCTTACACTGGCTGCCGGTACCCACTTGTACTTTCATGCCGACGCCGGTATGGAGGTTTACGGTCGGCTAACAGTAGTCGGTACACTCGATGCTCCGGTGGTGCTTCGCGGCGACCGCACCGACCGCCTTTTCTCTTATCTGCCTTACGACCGTCTGCCTAAGCAATGGAAAGGTGTCAGGCTGCATGCCAGCAGTTGCGGCAATGATTTGTCGTATGTCGATATTCATGGGGGGATGTACGGCATTCGATGCGATTCTGCCGGAACGGAACGGCAAAAGCTATTGCTTGAGAATTCGGTAATCAGGCAGGTGGAGGGAGATGCTTTACAACTGACCGCCTGCCGCGCTGTAATAGCCAATTGCGAGCTAAGCAATGCCGGTGGCTATTGCGTTTCGCTGTTGGGGGGCGACTATTCGTTTACGCACTGTACGTTGGCAAACTATTTCAGTTGGGACTTGCGCAACGGCACCGCGTTGCTGCTGCAAAACGAACAGAATGGAACGGCATATCCGCTTGGTGCGGCGATATTTCGCAATTGCATCGTTGCCGGATCGGGTACAGACGAACTAACAGGGGTGCAGGCAGCCGATAAAGAGAATCCTTTTAACTACTACTTTTCGCACTGCCTGATAAACACTGCGCCAATCACCAACGAACAAGTATTTAATGTGGTATGGGCGAAAGATGATAACTTCCGCCGGATGGATAATCGCACACAGTTGTACAACTTCTGCCTGACGGAAGCATCGCAGGCTGTCGACCGGGGACGTGCCGCCGACGCTCAATCGTATCCGGTCGACCGGAACGGACATTCGCGTTTAGCCGACAAGGCACCGGATGCAGGTTGCTATGAGCTGAACTGACCGCAGGTAGTGCGCGGTCACTCGTCGGTCTGCTTGGCTTCTTCCCAGATGGCATCCATCTCTGCGAGCGTCATGTCGTGGAGATTCTTACCGGCTTTGATGGTGTGCGCTTCGAGGTATTCAAAGCGTCGGATAAACTTCTGGTTGGTATGCTCAAGCGCATTGTCGGGATTGATTTTGTAGAGTCGTGCTGCGTTGACAAGACTGAAGATGACATCTCCAAATTCGGCTTCGGCTCGTTCTTTGTCCATGTTGGCTACTTCGACCTGAAACTCTTCGATCTCTTCTTTTACCTTTTCCCATACCTGTTCGCGTTGTTCCCAGTCAAAGCCCACGTTGCGGGCTTTGTCCTGAATGCGATAAGCTTTAATGAGGGAGGGCAAGTCTTTAGGTACTCCGCTCAGCACACTTTTGTTGCCTCCTTTTTCCTTGAGCTTGAGCTGTTCCCAGTTCTCGCATACCTGTCCGGCGGTTTCGGCTTTGACGTTGCCAAAAACGTGGGGGTGGCGATAGATGAGTTTCTCACAGAGACGATCGCATACCTCTTTTATGTCGAACTCGTTCTGTTCGTCGGCTATCTTGGCATAGAAGGCAATGTGCAGCAGCACATCTCCCAGCTCTTTGCAAATATCGTTTGGGTCGTTGCGTATCAGTGCGTCACACAGTTCGTAAGTCTCTTCGATGGTGTTGGGGCGCAAACTTTCGTTGGTTTGTTTGCGATCCCACGGGCATTTTTCACGAAGCTCGTCGAGGACGTCGAGAAATCGTCCGAAGGCTTCGAGTTTTTCTTGTCGGGTACTCATGTTCTTTTTAATAAGTTATGCTGTCTTTTCTTCTTTGTTCTCATTGGGCGTGCTCTCTTTATCTGTATGGAGAGTATTTCCTTTGAGAATGCTTTCTTTCAACGTTTGATATTCGTCTTCAAAGATGCGGGCAAAGAAGTCTTTATGAAGGTTTTGTTCAATCTGTTGGAACGTCCACAGTTTGCCCGTAAGGGTCGACTTGCGCGGACCGGTTGTCTCTAACTTGGTTTCGTCGTCGATGCGGAGGAGAAAGAGATAGTTGAGACGATCAGTTGTACAGGTATTGCAACGTTGCTTATTGATAAATTGTATGCCTTTGGGCGATAACATGGGATAATGATCCCCCATCATATATTTGATGCGTTGTTCGATACTCTCTTTGTAGAGCATATATTCTTCTATCGGGAGGTCTATTTCTCTTTCTTCTTCACTTCTCGAACGCAGATAGAGCATATTGTTGTACACGATGGCAATGCGTATGACCGGAACCATGTATTCCGTTTTTTCTTTGAAAGCCGTCATGAGGTTTATCTTTCCGGTTACGCAACCCTCGTCGTCGACGACGGGCAGGTAACTTGCCTGGCGCATGAGACGGTTGAAGTATGCTATGCCTATCTGATTAAATACGATGCTTAGCACAAACACTGCCAGCGGACAGAAGCGAAACAGAACGTATTGCACGGTGGGGGTGACGGATTGAGTTATCTCAAACAGGATGATGGCCGCCAAATGAAAGAGGGTGAACCACATAGCTACGCGCAGACTGACTATGGTAGATAGCATGCCTTGTGCAAAATAAGATATGTTTCTGCCCAACTCACTTCCGGCGGCTTTGTCGCCGGGAGTAAGGCGGTTCCTCAACAAGAAGACCCAGCTTACGGGTAGCATAATGACCAATTCGAGCACGAACGGGAAGTAGGCAGGCGATATAAGTCTGGGAAATATCAGACTGATGAGCGAGAAGATGATCATGACAACTGTACAGAAATACAATAATAGATGAAATACATGTTGTCTGGATGCTGTGTACATGGTGTAGATGATCCCCACGGCTGTGGCGATATAGACAGACGGGTTTTGTGCAAGGTATCTGCTTAAGAAAATAGCAATGATGACAGGAACAAAGCCTAATGCCATGTTAAATTTGGATGATAAAATGTTTTTTTGACTCATTAGGTTTATATATATTTATAGGAGTGGTTGTATAACAATTCCTAAAATGGTTTGTTTGCGAATTAATCTTCTATTTTAAGGTTTTGATGAATTTTTCGGCGTGATAGGATGAACGCACGAGCGGGGCACTTTCTACCTGGTCAAATCCTTTTTGGAGTGCACGCTGTTTGTAGGCTGTAAATTGGTCGGGATGGATGTATTCGGCTACCGGATAGTGACGGTGGGTAGGTTGCAGGTATTGTCCGATGGTAAGGATGTTGCACCCTGCCATTCGCAGGTCGTCCATGAGTTGTTCTACCTCTTGTGTAGTTTCTCCGAGACCTGCCATGATGCCCGACTTGGCAGTAATTCCGCTTTGCGTAATTTGGCGGATGACGGCAAGGCTGGTGTCGTATCGGGCTGCACTGCGCACTTCGGGGGTAAGCCGTCGGACGGTTTCCATGTTGTGGGCTATGATATCGGGCTTTGCCTCGATGACTTGTTCAATGAGTGTGGGACGTCCTTGAAAGTCGGGTATGAGCACTTCGATGGTGGTGTTGGGGTTTATCCCTCTGATGGTGTTGATGGTTGCTACCCAGTGCGCGGTGCCAAGGTCGGGCAAGTCGTCGCGGTCGACGGAGGTGATGACTGCGTGCGACAGCTCCATCAACGCAATCGACTGCGCCACGTGCAGCGGCTCTTTGGGGTCGAGCGGAAGGGGTCGACCGGTGAGTGTGTTACAGAACTTGCAACTGCGGGTACATACGTCGCCTGCGATCATGAAGGTGGCTGTTCCCCGTCCCCAACACTCTCCCAAGTTGGGGCACCGCCCACTGCTGCAGATGGTGTGCAGGCGGTGATTGTCGACGATACGTTTAGTCTCGGTATATCGCTCGTTGGCTGCAATGTTTATTTTGAGCCAATCGGGTTTGGGTGTATGCTCTTTCATTTAAAACCGGAGTTCTTTGGTGAGGAAGTTTGTCATTTTTGTGTATAAGTGATACCGGGTATTGCCACCCCTGATGCTATGGTCACGATTGGTGTACGTGTGCATATCGAACTGTTTATCGAGCTGGACTAATCTTTCGGCGTATTCGGTAAAGTTTTGAAAATGTACGTTGTCGTCGGCAATGCCGTGTATGAGCAGTAGATCTCCGTGCAGCTTGTCGGCTCGGGTAAAGGCAGATGCTGCTTTGTATCCTTCGGCATTTTCCTGTGGCGTCCGCATGTAGCGTTCGCCGTAAACGGTGTCGTAGTAGTTCCAGTCGGTGACGGCGGCTACGGCTATACCGGCTTTGAATACGGGTGTTCCCTGACTCATGCTCATCAGTGTGGCATATCCTCCGTAGCTCCATCCCCAGATGGCGATGCGCGCGGGGTCTACATAAGACAGGGTTCCCAAGTATTGGGCGGCAGCTACTTGGTCGTTAGCCTCCTTCACTCCTAAGTTGAGGTAGGTACATTTTTCAAAGTCGGCTCCTCTTCCGCCTGTTCCCCGTCCGTCGACACAGACCACGATGCATCCTCGCGCGGCAATGTAGGTTTCCCATCCGATGCTCCACGAATCGAGCACGTATTGCGAACCCGGTCCGCTATATTGGTACATTAGTACGGGGTATCGGCGTGCAGGGTCGAACGAAGCGGGTTTCATCATCCATCCGTTGAGCGTTGTGCCGTCGGGGGTGTTGAAGGTGAAAAACTCTTTGGTGGGTATGCCTTCGGCGTTCAGGGTCTGTTGTAGTTTTTGGTTGTCTACCAATGTGGTGAGAATCTTTCCGGTATGATCGTTCAAGGTAATCACAAGGGGAGTGTTCAGATTGGTGTAGCGGTTCATGTAGTATTTCATGTCGCTGCTGAACAGGGCGCTGTTGGTCCCTGCCTGTGTGGAAAGTTGGCTCTTTTTGCCCTTCCGGTCAATCTTGTAGACGGATTTGCGTAGCGGGCTTTCCTCGTTGGAGATGTAGTAGAAGGCATTTTCGTCGCTGCTCCATCCCAAAAACTCGTTCACTTCGTAGTTGCCCGAGGTGACTTGTTTGACCAGATTCCCTCCCATGGTGTACCAATACAAGTGGTTATATCCGCTTTTCTCGCTGGTGTAGCTGAAGTTGTCGGGATAAAAATGGAGGCTGTTGAGGGCATCTTCCTTAATATAGGTGTCGCTTTCGTCGCGCATCACCAATTTGCACAAGGTGGAACGCGGATCGCCGAAGTAGAGATTGAGCTGGTTTTGGTGCCGGTTCATGGTGACGATAGCGAGTTTGTTGGGATCTTGCGTAAAGCAGATGCGGGGGATGTATCCGTCGGGGTCAAGGGGGGTCTGCATCTGTCGGGTCACTTGCGACTTGATGTCGAAGGTGTGTACCGATACGGTGGAGTTCCTTTCGCCTGTTTTGGGGTATTTATAGACATATTCTCCCGGATATTTTTCGAGAGCTTCGTAGCGTGGGTTGCTTCCGGCGAATAGCTGTATGCTGTACGAGGGTACTTGTGTTTCGTCGAACCGTATATATGCCAGCATCTGGTTGTCGGCGCTGAAGTCGAAGGCTCGGTTGAAGCTGAACTCTTCCTCATAGACCCAGTCGGGTATGCCGTTAATCACTGCGTTGGGTTGTCCGTCTTGGGTGATCTGACTTTCGCTGTTCCCGTAGAGCAGCTTGACCAGAAAGATGTTGTTGTTGCGCACGAAAGCCACCATGTTTCCGTCGGGTGAGAAGAGCGGCACTTGTTGCGGTCCGCCGTCGGAGAGTTTCTCGACGATGTTGTCAATCTTTCCGTCGAGATTGCGTTTGAGGCTGTACAGATAGTGCACAGCGGTGTACGAACGCCGATAGATGGGTTGTGTGTCGGTGGCGATGAGCAGCTTGCTACCGTCGGGTGAATAGCTGTAACTGTCGAATTCCTTGAAGGGGCACTCACGGGCGGTAGCCGCATCGAACAGCACCTCTACTTGTTTGCCGGTGCGGAAGGAGTATTTGATGATTTGGGTACCTTCCCGGTTCATTTGCGAATAGTGTTCACCGTCGCCGGGTATGGGTACGACCTCATAGATGTTTTCGGCTCGATATTTGCGAGACAGAATATCTTTTAGTTCAAGGGTATGCCCGTTTTGGGCGGAGGCTGTCAGTAATTGCAGACAGAGCACAAAGAGAATGCTGAGTTGTCTCATGAGTTTCTACATATTTTGTTTAAGTGGCGCAAATGTAGGTAGTTTTTCGATGATTCACAAGTGTTCACCACTAAAGATATATACCCCTTCACGCTTTCACTCTTTCATTTTTACCTTATTAAAACACTGAATCATATTCTTTGTCTTCTTTCAGGGCAACCGCATCAAATCTAATGCGATTAGCATTGCAGGCTGACTATCCGCCATGTTAGCTCCATTATGTGCTCTTCTCCAACTCCTCACACGTCACACGCTCCCACGTTTTGAATTGCAACAGTAGCAGATGTAGCTGTGTGCCTTCTGCCAGTCGGCGGGCAATCTTGTCTTCACGGTACTGAAGCAATTGTGCCCGTCCGGCTACGCGTTGTTCCTCCATTTGGGCTTCGGTGGCATCGGCTTTGGCATACTTCATCTCGATGAGATAGCTGTGTGCGATGTCGGGGTAGCGGGTTTTATCGGGCAGGAGCATGAAGTCGCCGAAGCCGTAGTTCATTTCGAGTTCGGGCA
>JAISIN010000128.1 GCA_031262085.1 Prevotellaceae bacterium | reverse complement strand
TTCAGCCAAGCCGAACTTTATACGATTGACCGATTCTGGTTTGAGATGCAGAAAGAGGAGATGATTCGGGACGGATCTTTGAGAGAAGGAATTGACATTGGAATTGCGCAAAGCGAAGCCAAGGTGAAGGCGGCGGAAGCCAAAGCAGCAGCGGCGGAAGCATTAAGAGCACAAGACAAACTCGACAGTGCCAAACACCTTAAAACTTCCGGTATTCCGATAGAGATTATTATGCAAGCCACTGGCTTGTCGCACGAGGATATCGAACAACTGTAAATCCATCCATTGTATAGTAGCGACACCATCAAGCAGCCGGAACGGATTTCTCCCGTTCCGGCTGCTCTGCCCATATACATACGTGCGCCACTTACAAACCTATAAAAATCCGAAATAGAGCCGGACGTTTGCCGCAAGAAGCAAAGAAAACCGAGACCGCAGCATCCGCATCACCCCCGAGATGCTGTTTCGCGCCAAAGAGAACATCATCTATCGCCGCGAGACGCACATCGACATCCTCGCCGACAAACTCAAAGAGCCGCGTGTGCGCCGCGTCATCGGTCCCATGCTGGCTAATGACACCGATGCCGACGATACCATGGTGCCACAAGACGACGTGCAATACGTAGTCGACTTGGGATTGATAACACTCGACAAGCCGCGCCGTATCGCCAACTCCATCTATCGCGAAATCATCCCGCGCGAGTTGACCTGGTCGACCCAAGACGGACTGATACAGCAAGCTACCTGGTACATGAACCCCGACAATAGCATTAACATGGAGAAGCTTTTACTCGACTTTCAGCAGTTCTTCCGTCAAAACGCCGACGCTTGGATAGAGAAGTTCGACTACAAGGAGAGCGGTCCGCAACTGCTGCTGCAAGCCTTCCTCCAGCGGGTGGTCAACGGCGGTGGATACATCGACCGCGAATATGGATTGGGACGAGGACGCACCGACCTGCTCATCCGCAAACCACTCACCGACGGCTACGGCGGTCCCGTGCAGCGTATTGTACTGGAACTGAAAATCAAGCGCGGTGACTTGGAACAGACCATCGCCCTCGGGCTGGAACAGATTACCGGGTACATGGACAAAGCCGCGCCCAATGCCGAAGGGCACTTCATTCTCTTCAACCGCGACAAAGGCGTGGCATGGGAGGATAAGATTTGGCACCGCAAAGAAACCTATAACGGGCGGATCATCACCGTATGGGGAATGTAGTAGGGCTTATAAATCTGTATCAATCGCGCTCTTTAAAAACGACCCGTTTAAGTTCCCTCATCGCCGCCCTCTTCTGCTCTCGAAATTGAGTCTTCGTAAGCTTAAACTTAGAGCATATTGTTTTGTAATCATCCTTATACACATATATAGAGCGAATCAGTTCACGATTCCTGTTATCGGGAATCTGATTTATGTAAGTTTCTATATCGTTCACCTCTTGGAAATACAGCACAATGTCGCGCAGTTGCTCTATGGCGCGGCTTTTGAGGTTATAGATGTTTGATACCGGCGTACCAAGCTCCAGAGCAAGCTCTTCGGGAGTGGCATCTTCCAGATAAAGGCGTCGCACCACCAATCGGTACTTTTCATTAGGCATGACTGCCAAGTATTTATGAACGTCCAGACCGTTGTCGACCTTCTCATACTCATCGGGAGATACGAGGTCGTCGTGCCGGTCGTCTAAAGTGACCGATTCCTTTACATCATCATCCTTGAAGAATGAATCGTAGTAGTCCGGATGGCGGCTTCGCAGGTAGTTCTTGAAATGCCTGATGGCGTTGCGCGACAGCGGAGCGATCCGGCTCGGATCAACTCCCAATTGGCTGGCGAGCTGCTCGTCATCCATCTTTTTGACATAGTGGTAGTATAAAAAGAAGCGGTATTTGTCTACGTTGATACCCAGAAACAGATATTCGGCAACACCCAAATCAACGAGACGTTCGGGCACCTTGAACACCTCATTGCTGGGCGTATAAAATCGGCGCACGGCTACGATTTTGAGCCAGTCGAAGAGGCTCGTTCGGTAGTCGAAGGTCTTTAACCGATGCCAAAACTGTCCGTCTTGACCGGGTTCTTTGAGATAGATATACAGATCGTGAACTAACTCGTCATAGTCGGCATGATTCTCGTAGAGTTTCCACAGAATTTTGCAGAAAAGCGGTCGGCACTGATCATAAAAGAAATGGCAAGCATACTCTTCATCCGAACAGATTCTGTTGATGTATGCGAGATCGCGTTGATTTAGCTCCTCCAGGGTCAATCTTGGAATTCTGTCGGCTGCCATTTCCATCGTATTTGAGGCATGAACTACGTACATAACTACTATCTTTTTTCTGCCAAAGTTATATACAGAAAATCACACTCAAAAATGGCAAAATCGTCAGATGTGCCTAAAGTGCACTTTTCGGGTGATAAGTGGTCGAAAATCGTGCCTGAAATGCATAAAATAATTTTCGCGTGTCGGTGACCATCCGCTGCGCAAGCACGCCATCGTGGATGTGCATTGCCGCGACAGTAAGCTCGAACAACTGCAAACCCATCCATCTGACAGAGTATAATCAATCCCATTAGATGGTTTCATTCTAAATAGTCTCATGGCATGAAACCCAATCTACATCGAGCCTGCATCTCTAAAATGTTACGTGGACAACAAAAAATGTTACATGGGGAACAGTGCTTAAATGAATAATATATTTGCAGATATATTAAATATTAATTACCAGATAATACGTCCGAACAAAAGAGAGTTCCATTGTAACGAATCTATTTGCTTTCACCAGAAATAGCTATTAATCAGCGCATTAAATCAAAAAAAAAAAAAATGAAAGAGTAAAAGCAAAAACGGATGAATGATTAGTAGGTATAAGCGTATGATACGAAGATAAATACATCTAAATGCACATATTTATCAATAACGCCCACAACAAACAGTTGCCTAATCTATCATATTCTTGTATATGACGAATGGATTTAGAGGACAATAGGGATATATTAAAAGTGATTGAGCAGATAGGTGAAGGTCGGTGAAAGCGGGAATAAGGGGTTTTCTGTCAACAAATATAGATTATATTATGATTGGAAAAATAAAAAAAAGAGAACGGAGAGTTTAAAGCAACTTTTTGGAAATGTACGAAACTCACGTACGAAGGGATGTTCTCCGAAAAACTCCCTTTGATCTGTGGTAGATGAAAGGGAGATAATTTGATAAGACCCTTTGATCTGTGGCAGATGAAAGGGAGATAATTTGATAAGACCCTTTCATCTGCAACAGATGAAAGGGTCTTATTGTATACGCGTAAGGGAGTTTTTCGGATCGCAATCCTTTACCGATTACATCTTTGCCGATTATTTCTTTGCCGGTGTAGAGTAGCGGGCGTTCAGTCCGTCGACAATCTCCTTGGTGATGTTGTAGACCGGATCGGCATACAGCAGATTGTCGAAACCGGTGTTACTGATAATCAGGCTGTAACCTTTGGTTTTGTTATACTCTTTAAGGAAGGCATTGATAGAATCGCGTAGCTGCAAGCTGTTTTTTTCGTTTTCGCTCATCAGCTCCGATTGCAGCTTGTTGGCAAGTGTCTGCAAATCTTGCTCCAGCTTGCCGATGCGTGTATACTCCTGTTCGACACGCTCTTGCGACAGGTAAGCGTTGTTCTGATACTTGGTTTGGAACTCTTGCTTTTGCTTATCCAAGTCGCGTGCTCTTTGATTCAACTGTAACCGCACATTCTCACTCTTCTTTACCATTGCCTCGTTCAAGTCGACACTGAAGTTATATTTGGCAAGCAACGTATCTACTTCGACGAAAGCAATCTTCATTCCCGACAGCTCGCCTGCGGCAGGTGCGGAAGTAGCGGCTTGATTGTCAGCTTTGCCTGTACATTGGGAGAAAAGAACAGTCAGTGCCACGGCTGCCAGACTATTCAGGAGGTAGTTCAATCTCTTCATAAATTGTTTTTAATATTGTTGTTTTAATATGATATTCTTGATCGCTTGAAGGAAACATGGGCATGACGAGGCTTGCGGCGTGCTTCGCGGTCTTGCGACTGTACGCAGCCTATACCGCGTCGACGCATAGCCTCACTGTCGCTAATGTGTCCGCTCGGGAAGGTACCTCCTTTGACGAAGATTACTTTTATCCCTAACAGAATCAGACAAATAGCAACTATTAACAGTGTAATGAGTATCGTATGAAGCATTTCTGACTAATTTTGTGGGTGCAAATATAGAGTTTTGCAAGGACTAACTCGTTTTTTTGCATGAAAAAAAAATTAAAACCAATTCTTATAAAGAAAATCGTTATGGAAAAGAATGAATTAAAACCCGCAGGCGTATTTCGCTACTTTGCCGAAATATGCCAAGTGCCTCGTCCGTCCAAGCACGAAGAGCAGATTTTGGCTTACCTGAAAGATTTTGGTGCGAAACATGGATTAGAGACTATCAGCGATGAGGCAGGCAACCTGCTCATCCGCAAACCCGCTACACCGGGAATGGAGAACCGCCAAACGGTGGTATTGCAATCGCACGTCGATATGGTGTGCGAGAAGAACAGCGGCGTGGAGCACAACTTCTCTAAAGACCCCATAGAGACCTTCGTTGACGGCGAATGGATGCGTGCCAAAGGGACTACGCTGGGCGCCGACAACGGCATAGGTGTGGCCACCGAGCTGGCGCTGCTTGCCGACGATACCTTGCCGCACGGACCGTTGGAGTGCCTGTTTACCGTCGATGAAGAGACCGGATTGACCGGTGCTAACGCATTAAAACCGGGCTTCATGACCGGACACATCTTGCTCAACCTCGATTCGGAAGACGAAGGCGAGCTGTTTATCGGCTGTGCCGGAGGGGTAGGCACCACCGGAGAGCTTATATATAATAAGGTAGACATACCCGCCGGGTACTATGCCTGCCGCGTGTGGGTGAAGGGCTTGAAAGGTGGTCATTCGGGAGGTGATATTCATTTGGGGCTGGGTAATGCTAATAAGATATTAAATCGCTTCCTCACGCGGGCGTCTCGGAAATTCGACCTCTATCTGTGCACCATCGACGGCGGCAACCTGCACAATGCCATTGCCCGCGAAGCGTCGGCAGTGATTGCCGTGCCCGATGCCGACAAGCACAGCCTGCGTGCCGAGCTGAACCTCTTCGCTGCCGAAGTGGAAGCCGAGTATGCGATTGTCGACCCCGGCTTGCAGCTCCTGCTCGAATCGGAAGAGATGCCGACACAAGCGATGGACAAGGAGAGCGCCCGACGTCTACTGCAAATGCTTTACGCACTGCCGCACGGAGTGTTTGCCATGAGTCAAGATATGCCCGGACTGGTAGAAACCTCTACCAACTTGGCTTCGGTAAAGATGCTGCCCGATGCTCCGGTGGTGCGCATCGTGACCAGCCAGCGCAGTTCTGTCGAATCTGCCAAGCGCGACATTGCCTGCATGGTGCGCACAGTATTCGAAATGGGGGGAGCCACTGCCGTATCGAGCGACGGTTATCCGGGCTGGAAACCCAATCCGCACTCGGAGATATTACAGATAGCGACCGAATCATACCATCGGTTGTTTGGCGTCGAACCCAAGGTGATGGCGATTCACGCCGGATTGGAGTGTGGCTTGTTCCTCGCTAAGTATCCCGAGCTGGATATGCTCTCTTTCGGTCCCACCTTGCGGGGCGTGCACTCGCCCGACGAGCGCATGCACATCCCTTCGGTAGAGAAGTTCTGGAAGCATCTGCTGGATATTCTTGCGCACATACCCGAAGCATAACCGCCGACATTCCATGCTTCTGCCTTAGAGGTAGAGACAAAGCATCGGCCATGTGTATCCCACCCAAGCGAAGCAGACAAAGAAGACCACCAAGCTCACGGCCCATAGGGCGACCAACGTTCGTTTCAACCCTACGGGCATGGGCTTCCAGTCGAATAGCAGGCGCAAGACGTAGAAGACGATGCTAACCAATGGGATACCCGCCAGCAGCACACAAGCAATATACATCACAATGGCAGGCAGCGGATGGGCAGGCAGTGTCCAGTCTATCATGGGAAACATCGCCAGCAAGGTTGCCCCGCCGCCGATTGCCACTGTGACGGCTGCAAATATCAGCGACACGAACACGATGATAAATACCAGTAACAGGGGGCTGCAGCAGAGGGCTAAAATAACCAATAACACCTTCAGGCAGAACCCGATGATCGACACCAATCCGTCACCTATCCGCTGAAATGTGGTGCGAGGACGGTCGGATTTGATGTAGTCGTTCACTCCGTTGTACACTCGCCCGAAGCCGTCGGTCACGGTCTTTCCAATATTTTCTATCGTGACCGCTTCGCCGCGCATGCTCAGCTTCTCGGCAGCCGTATGGGCTTCGGGGGCAATGAGCCAGCACACCACATAGAGCACGGTCGAGATACCCGCACTCACAATTAATAGCAGCACGAACAGCAGGCGCAGCGCCGTAGCGTCGCAACCCAAGTAGGCAGCCAGTCCGCCGGCTACACCTCCCAGCACTTTGTCGTCGGGGTTGCGGTAGAATTTACGATGTGTGGTGTAGGTGTTACCGTCGGCAGTGCCTTGCCGGTCGGTCGAGGTTTGCTGCTCGTCGTCGGCAGCGTTGTTTTCCATCTGTTCGGGCTGACCGATGCGTGCGATAATCTCTTCTACATCGGCAATGGAGATGACTTGTTTGCCGGTGTTGAGCTTTTCGGTAAACAGGTCGGCGATGCGCTGTTCGATGTCGCCGATAATCTCGTCTACCCCTACACGACGATTGAAATGCAGGCGCAGGTTGTTCAAATAATTATCTAATAGACGGTAAGCATCTTCATCGATATGGAAGACGAATCCTGCCAAGTTGACGGTTAGTGTCTTTTTCATTGTTCTATGTTTTTTAGGTGGTTGACGGTGTCGTTGAGTTCACTCCATGCCTGTTCCAGCTCTCCGAGAAAAGTCTCTCCGGCAGAGGTCAGGCGATAATATTTGCGTGGGGGACCTTGTGTGGATTCTATCCAGTCGTATCCCAGCAATCCGTCGTTCTTCAGGCGGGTGAGTAGCGGATAGAGTGTACCTTCCACAACAATCAGACATGCCTCTTTGAGCTTTTGGATAATATCCGAAGCATAAGCAGGCTCTTGGTGCAGCAATAACAGGATGCAATATTCGAGCATCCCTTTGCGCATTTGCGATTTTACGTTGTCTACATTCATATCATTATAGTTGTTTTAGAGGGTGTTGCTAACTTGTATGGCACAAATGTATGCGTTATTTTAGTACTATGTATAACAAAGTACTTTATATTGTATTTTATTAACTAAAGTATCCCATAGCAACGTTCCATTTTCGACGTTCTCGTTAGGGCACACGGATAACACTACTCCTTATACTCCAAAAGGTCTCCCGGTTGGCAATCCAGCACCTTGCATATCGCCTCCAAGGTCGAGAAGCGCACCGCTTTGGCTTTGCCGGTCTTCAAAATAGAAAGGTTGGCAGGCGTGATGTCTACCCGCTCTGCCAGTTCGTTTAACGATATCTTCCGGCGTGCCATCATTACATCGAGATTGACTATTATCATTGCGTCGATTTCTTTAAACGGTAAGATCTTGTTCTTCTTTCATTCTCAATCCGATGGCAAACACCTCTGCCACAATGAGCGCCGACAATCCCAACAACAAGTTGGTGACAGCGACCAGCTCCGTCCACACGAACGAGTACCCCGGCACGGCAAATATCTTTGCGAAATTGTATAGTCCGATGAATGCACTCAGGGTGGAGCATCCGAAAGCGATGAGCAGCAGGTAGCCTAATCGTCGCAGGCGTTTTACGTTCTTCCAACTGAAGATATCCGATTGGTTGATGGCTATCACCAAACGGATAAACATAATCACAGCCCAAGCGCTCACGATCAAGTCGATCACCGAAAGCAGCATCGTGCTAAGCTCTGCACCGATCGGCGGGTTTGTGTCGATGTGCACCAGCATCTGCGTATGTAGCGCCGACACATAGCTACCACTTTTACTGTTATAGACCGAGTCGCTCAACTGTCCGCCGTTGAATATGCGTTCGGGCATCAGATACACCAGCTCTATGCTTCCGGCTTTAGCCGCTTTGCGTTCTACATCGTTCATGCCTGCCGAAATGCCGGCGCTCATACCGAGACCTACCCAGTAGAGCGTTTCTATCAGGGAATATGCCAACACCAGCAGCACGAATACACAGAGGATATTTAATCTTCTTTTCATGGGTTCTGAGTGATTTACTTTTTATGGATTTTCTATGATTTGTTCTCCTTCGACAGGAGTTGTTTCTTGATAGGGTAATAACTTGCGCACTGCCATCGCAAAGAATACCACTGCCACCACCAGCACGGCAACATAGACGGGCGCACCCATAATTTGCGCCAAGTTCTCTTCTTGGGGGAATTGGGTGCTGAGGAACACGGACATACCATTATTAAATATGTGTATCAGTATACACGGCAGTACGCTACGCGTAAGATAGTAGACCCACCCCAATGCACAGCCTATCAATATGGCGGGCACCGTCTGCGCCGGATTGGCATGAATCACTCCGAAGATAAGTCCCGATATCAAAATCGCTATCCATGGTTTATAGTGTGGCAGCAACAGACGGATGATGGCACCGCGAAACAACAGTTCTTCGAGTATAGGCGCCAGCAATGTCAGGCAAAGAATGCCTAACCAGCCCGTTTGCAAGATGTTGAACGAATCGTCTAACCAGTTGGGTAGAGGAGGCAACAGCCACAGCAAACCATCGACCAGCAAAATGGTAGATACACCAAACAACAGGCTCCAGCAGAGGAAAGGTGCGGATACGGGCGAATACATCCGGCTATCGCCCGATAAAAAGCCGAAGGTTCCCAGATAAGCTGTCATCAACAATATGCTCAGCAGCATGGCGAGAGCCAATTGATTGGGGAGACCTACTGCGCACGCAAATTGAATCATTGCGTAGATAAATGCCAGCCAAAGCGCTTTCTTCATACCAGCATGCCGTAAATAACGCTCGCCAAGAGAGAGAGGGCGATAATCAACAGTGAAATACTCATAAATGCAAATTTCATAATTTTCCTTTTTAAGTTCTTGATTCAGTAACATAGACGACATTCAATAACTATTTATCGTTTATCGATATGCAAAGGAAAAGGGAATATTTGATATGAACAAATAAAAACAGAAAATAATTATCGATAAACGATATTTTATAACCGCAACGAAACGTTCACCTCTATTTATATAGTAGATTCATCAATCTGTTCAGCCATATCCAGCGGAAGCGAAACCAACGACGGGTACCCACTTGCTTGCCTCCGAAGCGCAGCACAAAGTCGCGATAGCCGTGACGTCGGAATGGCAAGCCGACATCCATAAACTCCAAGTGTCGAAATCCGCGCTCGCGGGCATCGCGCAACGCGCCCCATACTGCCAGCACACCGGGATATTGCAGCAGATAGGTTTTGCGCATACCGCCCGAAAACCACAGATAGGCAGTATCGTCTGAATAGAGACAAGCGCTACCGCCGATAATCTTCTCCTTATATATCACAACGAATATGCCGGCTTGTCCGCTGCCCATCATCTGTTCGGTCAGGTGCGAGAAGAACTCTTTATTAGGAAAGTAACGACGTATCTTCGACGAATAGATCTTGAATAGTATATGTGCAAAGTTGCGCACCTCTTCCGGCGAGCGGGCTGCGCGCACCTCGGCGCCGTTTTTGAGTCCTTTTTTAATCTGGCGGATGCGTGAGGGGCTGAAGCGCTCTTCTACGCGGTTGAGGTTGTGCAGCGAATTGTACACCCGCAGCCAATTGACGGCGAAGTAGTGATTCCGGCGAAAGGCTTTGTATCCGAACAGTGCGTTGCTCAGATTACGGAACTCAATAACAAACGCTTCGCGCAACACTCTATCGGTGAGCTGATGCAACATCTCGCCGAAGATGACCTCTTTATCTGCCACATCGTCGGCATATTCACCCGTACCGAATATTTCGCAGCGCTTGATGAATAAAGGGGGGCAGAGACTTCTGTTACGCTGCACTACTGCGAGAAGTTTGCCCAATGGCTTCCCGTCGTCCGAGGCTACGACCAGCAAAGGAGTATAGCCCGACGTAGCTTCATAGATACGAAACAGCTCGGTCGAATGAAACGTGCATGTACCCGGCAGGTCGGGAATATCGCGACTTTGGCTATATGTAGTCAGTTTCAAGGGCATTGGGTGCAAATGTAACGAATTAACTTGTATCTTTGCGCGATTTATTCTATTTACACGATTTATAAGATGACAGATTTTAGCGAATTACTAAAAATGCGCCGCAGCATGCGGAAATTTACCGAAGAAGAGTTGACTCAAGACGAGGTCGAAACCCTGTTGAAAGCTGCCCTGATGGCACCGTCGTCCAAAGGTAGCCGGGGATGGCAGTTTATTGTTGTCGATGACAAGGAGAAGCTTGCCCGATTAGCCGAAAGCAAAGCCCACGGGTCGCAACTGATTGACGGCGCTCCGCTTGCCGTCGTTGTCACTGCCGACCCGCTTATCAGCGATGCTTGGATTGAAGATGCCTCCATCGCCGCCATCCTGATGCAATTGCAAGCCGAGGACTTGGGACTGGGAAGCTGCTGGGTGCATATACGCGAACGCGAAACACCTGCCGGCACTCCTGCCGAGGAATATGTGCGCGAGCTGCTTCAGATTCCCTTGCAGCTGCAGGTGCTCTGCATCATCGCCATAGGGCATAAGGGCATGGAACGGAAGCCTTTCAACGAAGAGAATCTGCAATGGGAGAAAGTACACATTAACACCTACTAAACCACCTGCCCATGGCAACCTCTAAAACCAACAACAACCGCGATACCTATCGTGCCACTGCCGTGGCGCTGGTACTCTTCGGTCTTCTGTATCTTGCCGACCAGTTAGTTCATTTCAGCAGTCTCGGCTTGCCGTGGGTGATGGAGAAAAACAATTTCCTGCTGTATACGGCAGGGGTGTTTCTGCTCTTCAAACACGACAAGTCGGTAGGCTTGGTACTTGCCGGGCTGTGGCTCGTGCTCAACTTCGGATTGATTACGGCGCTATTGGGTACGATGTCTGCCTATCTGCTCCCGATAGCATTGTTGGTCGTTGGAGTGGTATTGTATTGGTTCTCGACGCGATAGAAAGGGATAGGCGCCCTAATACTTTTCTCCATTTAGATAAAACACCTTAAATTATATTGCTTACCTCACTTTTTATTTGTTATTTTGCGCCAAATTTGGGTGTAGTGTGGCAATCAATAAACGAAAGATAACAAACTGTCCGCTGTGCGGAAGTACGCATTTAGAGCGTGCCATGACTTGCGTCGACCATTACGCTTCGCACGAGGTGTATTATTTGTGTCGGTGCAGCGAATGCTCTTTCTTATTTACACAAGATTTTCCTTCGGGGGCAAACATGGATCGTTACTACGAAACACCTGCCTATATTTCGCATTCCAACACAAAGAAGGGGGTCATGAACCGTGTGTATCACTGGGTGCGGAGTTATATGCTATGGTGTAAAACACGATTGGTAGAGCGTGAGGCGCACCGTCGTACCGGACGGCTGCTCGATATTGGCGCGGGAACCGGTTATTTTGCCGATGCTATGCGCTTGCGTGAATGGGAGGTAGAAGCCGTAGAACGAAACAAACATGCGCGATTATTCGCCAAAGAGCATTTCGACCTGACCATACAATCCGAAACGGCATTGCTTGAATATACATCCGGAGCGTTCGACGTCATTACCTTATGGCATGTCATGGAGCATCTCGAGAACTTGAACGAAACGTGGGAACAACTCAACACGCTACTCGGCGAGAAGGGTACGTTGGTGATAGCTGTCCCCAACAACTTGTCGTATGACGCCGATGTCTACGGAGCCTATTGGGCGGCCTACGACGTGCCGCGTCATTTGTGGCACTTCACACCGTCGACCATGCAGCAGTTCGGCTCCAAGCATGGCTTTGCTTTGGCATCCTACTGGCCTATGCCGTTCGACGCCTTTTACGTATCGATGCTCAGCGAACAGTATAAGAATCACTCCTGCGCATTCCTGCGCGGAGCCGTAACCGGTTTGAAGGCATGGTTTCATGCTTGGGGCAATAAGGAGAAGAGTAGTTCTATCATTTATGTTTTCCGAAAGAAAGGCATATAATTTAAAGGCAACAAATGCAGAAAAAGAAACGGAAGCAACAAACAGGTTCCGCTTGGGACATGGGATTTATCACTTCGGGCATTAGCATCACATTGGTGTTGCTATTGCTGGGGCTGGTACTCTTCTTGGTGCTTACCGCTCACAACTTGTCGGTTTATGTCAAAGAGAACATCAACCTCTCTATCATCGTAAGCGATGAGATGAAAGAGACGGGTATCTCGAAACTTAGGAAGCAACTCGACAGCGAACCGTTTGTCCGCCACACCGAGTATATCTCCAAAGAACAGGCGTTGGACGAACAGATCGAGGCTATGGGCGCCGACCCGCAGGAGTTTTTGGGCTACAACCCGTTACGCGCTTCTATCGAGGTGAAGCTACGCTCCGACTATGCCAATGCCGACAGCATCGCCCGTCTTAGCCGAATGCTGCAAGCCATTCCCCATGTACAGGAGGTTCGTTTTCAGGAAGAGCTGATCGATATGGTCAACGACAATATCCGCAGCATTAGTCTGTCGCTTTTGGTGGTGGCATTACTGCTGACACTTATCTCGTTTGCACTTATCAATAACACGATCCGACTGACCATCTACTCCAAACGATTCCTCCTGCACGCCATGACGTTAGTAGGCGCAAGCTGGCGCTTCATACGACGACCGTTCCTGTGGCGCAGCTTCCGGATCGGCGTATTGGCAGGCATCATTGCCGACTTGTTGCTCAGTGTAGCTGCTTGGATGTTGATGAGGTTCGAACCCGAACTGGTAGCGATTATCACGCCCGGCGTACTGCTTGTTGTATGGCTGTCGGTGCTGATATTCGGCATCGGAATCACGTGGATATGCGCCCGCTTCTCCATCAATAAGTTCTTGCGAATGAAGGAGGGAAGGTTGTACTATATATAAATTAGAATTAAAAATTGAATTAAAAACTGACATACAATGAGTAAAGAGAAATTTGCATTCGACAAAACCAACTTCCTGTTGCTGGGTATATCCATGGCAATCATTATTATTGGCTTCTTGTTGATGACGGGACCGGCTTCGACGGCTACCCACTTCGAACCGGATATCTTTAGCGTGCGACGCATACGAGTGGCGCCGGTGGTGTCGCTATTCGGCTTTCTGCTGATGATCTATGCGGTGGTGCGTAAGCCTAAGAGTCCGAAAGAGTAGATATGGGACGGAATTTATAAAGAGACCTGTTGATTATGAGTATTATTGAGACGATTATTATTGCCATCGTGGAGGGGCTGACCGAATTTCTTCCGGTCTCTTCTACCGGGCACATGATTATTGCCCAGAGTTTGTTGGGCGTCGAAAGCACCGAGTTTGTGAAAGCATTCACAGTGATTATACAGTTTGGTGCCATCCTATCGGTGGTAGTGCTCTATTGGAAGCGCTTCTTCCGGCTGAACCGAACACCGGTACCCGAAGGTGCCCCGTTGTGGAAGCGATTGTTACACCGATACGACTTCTATTGGAAATTGCTGGTAGGGTTTCTGCCCGCTGCGGTGATAGGACTGGCTTTCAGCGATAAGATCGACGAGCTGTTGGAGAGCGTTGTGGTAGTGGCAGTGATGCTGGTGATAGGTGGTGTATTTATGCTTTTCTGCGACAAGATATTCTCCAAAGGGAGCGAGGATACGGTGCTGACGGAGAAGCGCGCCTTCCGCATCGGACTGTTTCAGTGCATCGCCATGATACCGGGCGTATCGCGCTCGATGGCAACGATTGTGGGAGGTATGTCGCAACGTCTGACACGGAAAGATGCTGCCGAGTTTTCGTTCTTTCTGGCAGTGCCCACCATGTTTGCCGCTACGGCATACAAGCTGCTGAAACTCTTTCTGGACGGCGGCGTACAGATGTTAACCGAGAACATGGGCATGCTGATTATTGGCAACGTGGTGGCATTCGTGGTAGCTATGCTTGCCATTAAGTTCTTCATTACGTATGTCACCCGCTACGGATTCAAAGCCTTCGGATGGTATCGCATCATCGTAGGTGGAGTGATATTGATTATGCTCCTCACCGGACACAATCTGCAAATAGCGTGATGAAGAACTTTGCGGAAGGTGAGGTGTTATACTTCAATAAGCCCTACGGCAAAGCATGGACATCGTTTAAATTGGTAGGCATGGTGCGTCATCACATCTGCCGACAGCTGGGTATTAAGAAGCTCAAGGTAGGGCATGCAGGCACGCTCGACCCGCTCGCCACCGGCGTCATGATTGTCTGCACCGGCAAAGCCACCAAACGGATAGATGAGTTTCAGCATCAAACCAAGGAGTATGTGGCTACGATCAGATTGGGCGCCACGACACCGTCGTACGACTTGGAGCACGCGATAGACGCCACCTACCCCGTAGAGCACATCACCCGTGAGGGAGTAGAAGAGGTGCTCAAACAGTTTGTGGGCGAGATAGAGCAGATACCGCCCAGCTTTTCGGCTTGTATGGTCGACGGTAAGCGAGCTTACGACTTGGCACGACAGGGCAAAGAGGTAGCGCTCAAACCCAAAACGCTGGTGATCGACGAGATAGAGCTGCTCAATTGCAACTTGCCCGACCTCACCATCAGGGTGGTGTGCAGCAA
Source organism: Prevotellaceae bacterium (assembly GCA_031262085.1). Classification (GTDB taxonomy): domain Bacteria; phylum Bacteroidota; class Bacteroidia; order Bacteroidales; family Bacteroidaceae; genus Bacteroides. The sequence continues at coordinate 19,344 of JAISIN010000128.1, read as the reverse complement.
AGGTACCTACATACGCGCCTTGGCACGCGATATGGGCGAGGCTTTGCAAAGCGGAGCACATCTCACTGCTTTAACGCGAACGCGCGTAGGAGCGGTACATATAGAAGATTGCCTCGACCCGTTACACTTCAAAGAATGGCTGGAAGAGGAGATGAATAAGTAAACGAAATCATTTTAATGAGATTACTATATGAAACTGTCGCAATTCAAATTTAAGCTTCCCGAAGAGCGGATAGCTTTACATCCGACAAAGTACCGTGACGAAGCCCGTCTGATGGTGCTGCATCGCAAAACCGGAGAGATTGAACACAAGGTGTTCAAAGATATTCTCAACTATTTCGACGAACACGACGTGTTTATATTCAACGACACAAAAGTCTTCCCTGCCCGTCTGTACGGCAACAAGGAAAAGACCGGCGCACGCATTGAGGTGTTCTTGCTGCGCGAACTCAATCCGGCGCTCCGACTGTGGGACGTGCTGGTCGACCCTGCCCGCAAAATACGTATCGGCAACAAGCTGTACTTCGGTCCCGACGATTCGTTGGTGGCAGAAGTGATCGACAACACTACCTCGCGCGGACGCACCTTGCGCTTCTTGTACGACGGTCCGCACGACGAGTTTAAAAAGACCCTCTACGAACTGGGCGAAACGCCGCTGCCGCACAGCATCATCAACCGCCCCGTCGAACCCGAAGATGCCGAGCGCTTTCAGTCTATCTTCGCCCGAAGCGAAGGAGCAGTGACGGCGCCTACTGCCAACCTGCACTTCAGCCGCGAGCTGATGAAGCGGCTCGAAATAAAAGGCATCGACTTCGCCTTCATCACTCTGCATGCCGGGTTGGGCAACTTCCGCGACATCGACGTCGAAGACCTGACCAAACACAAAACCGATTCCGAGCAAATGCTGGTCGACGAGAAGGCGGTAGCGATAGTCAACCACGCCAAGGACATCAACGCACAGGTATGTGCTGTGGGAACGACCGTTATGCGTGCCATCGAGAGCACCGTAAGTACCGGTGGACATCTGAAGCTTTACGACGGGTGGACGAATAAGTTCATCTTCCCTCCCTACGACTTCACTGTTGCCAATGCGCTCATCTCAAACTTCCAAATGCCGCTGTCTACCCTGTTGATGATTGTTGCGGCTTTCGGCGGCTACGAACAGGTGATGGACGCCTATAATCTGGCGGTGAAAGAAGAATATCGCTTCGGCACCTACGGCGATGCCATGCTGATAATCGATAAATAAACATATCCGAGTGATCCGCGCAGAAGGTGAACACGCTCCTTCTGCCGGATTATATTTAAACATCATATAGATAGGGAGGAAGGGGAATGCAAGTGTACCTCAGCTTAGGAACAAACCTCGGCAATAAAGAGACAAATCTGCGATTAGCTATACTACATATAGGAAAACGAATCGGACGAATCACTGCACTGTCGGCATTTTATGCCACAGAGCCTTGGGGGTTTCAATCCGACCATACTTTTTTGAATGCTGCCTTGGCAGTGCGCACGCGGTTTCTACCCGTTGAGGTGCTCTACCTTACCCAAAGCATCGAATATCAAATGGGGCGTATGCGCAAGTCTGCCAACGGCACTTATCACGACCGAATCATTGACATCGATCTACTGTTCTACAACGACTGGATAGTCGATATTCCGGAACTCAAAATACCTCACCCGTTGATGCACGAACGGTTATTCGTACTGGAACCGATGGTGGAGATAGCGCCCGAATTTGTGCATCCGGTGCTCAATAAAACGATGCGTGAGTTGATGCAGGAACTCTCTCATCTGCATGCCATCTAATTATCAGATCACTGTTGCATATATCAAAACGGAACGTTATTTTTGTTGCGTGAAAGTGCATAAAAATATAAGAATGATAGACAAAAACATTAAGAATCTCATTATTGATTTCGGCGGCGTACTTATCGGTCTCAACCGACAACGCTGCTTAGATAACTTCACGAAGCTGGGGCTACCCAACGTAGAAGCGATGCTCGATGAATATCACCAGCAAGATTTCTTTCAAAAACACGAACAGGGATTGATTAGCAGCACCGAGTTTCGTGACGAGATACGCAAACGCATCGGCAGGGAAGTAAGCGACAAACAAATTGACGATGCATGGAACAGCTTCTTAACAGGTATCCCTGCCTACAAACTCGACTTGCTGCTGAACCTGCGCAGCAAGTACATGGTCTACCTGCTAAGCAACACCAACGCCATCCACTGGCAATGGGCATGTAAACATGCCTTTCGCTACAAAGGCTTCCGTGTAGAAGATTATTTCGACCACATCTATCTCTCCTACGAGATGAAACGGGCAAAGCCCGATCCTGCCATCTTCCAACAACTGCTCGACGAGACCGGCATCGTACCCCTACAAACGCTCTTTATAGACGATTCGACTACCAACTGTCGCGCAGCCGAAGCGCTGGACATACACACCTACACCCCGAAAGCCGGAGAAAACTGGGGGCACTTGTTTGATGCGCCATGAAGCAGCCATCTGACCTCTACCGCCCCTGCACTGCAACCATCGGGTTCTTCGACGGGGTGCACCGCGGACATCGCTACCTCATTGAACAGGTGATGGAGGCTGCCTTACAACGCCGGTTAGATGCGGCAGTCATCACCTTTCCCATACATCCCCGCCAAGTGCTGCAACCAACGTTCCGCCCCGAGTTGCTCACCACTTACGAAGAGAAGCTGTCTCTGCTCACATCTTTAGGCATCGACCGCTGCATCACCATCGACTTCACTGCCTCGACAGCCGCCCTCACTGCCCGCGCGTTTATGCAACTGCTACACGACAACTATAACGTACAGGCGCTACTTATAGGTTACGACCACCGCTTCGGGCACAACCGTAGCGAAGACTTCGACGATTACGTGCGCTACGGCAAGGAACTGGACATAGAGGTAGTACGCGCCCAAGCCTACACCGGCGGCAACGCCCCCACGCCCGTCAGCTCCTCAGCCATTCGCGCCCTGCTGCATAAAGGCGACGTCTCTGCCGCTGCCCGCTGTCTGGACTACAACTATCTGCTCGAAGGAACGGTGGTAGGAGGCTACCACGTGGGACGCACCATCGGATATCCCACTGCCAATCTGCGCGTCAACAATCCCGACAAAGTAATACCTGCCGACGGCGTATATGCCGTACACATCACCGTAGAGGGTACAACCTACCAAGGCATGCTCTACATCGGTCGACGCCCCACTCTACACAACGGTCCCGAACGAAGTATCGAAGTCAACATCTTCGGGTTTCACCAAGACATCTACAACTGTCACATTCGCATAGAATTTGTCAGTTATGTGCGCGGTGACCAAACGTTTTCCGGCATGGACGAACTGACTGCGCAACTGCACAAAGATGAAGCTGAGGTACGAAGATTACTCAATTAGTTGTACTTTTGCACCACAAATAGCCCTCAAACAATCACTTAAAATATAAACAATATGGAACATCAACTGACCATTTACAATACACTCAGTCGGAAGAAAGAGCTTTTCGTTCCGCTGCACGCTCCCCATGTAGGCTTGTATGTCTGCGGTCCCACCGTCTACGGCGACGCCCACTTGGGGCATGCCCGCCCTGCCATTACGTTCGACATTCTGTTTCGCTACCTCACCCACTTGGGCTACAAGGTGCGTTACGTCCGTAACATCACCGACGTAGGACACTTGGAGCACGATGCCGACGAGGGCGAAGACAAGATTGCCAAGAAAGCTCGCTTGGAAAAGGTAGAGCCGATGGAGGTGGTGCAGCACTACCTCATACGCTACCACCAAGCCATGACCGCACTCAACGTGCTACCTCCCAGCATCGAGCCACACGCCTCTGGACACATCATCGAGCAGATCGAATTGGTCAAAGAGATCCTCCGCAACGGCTATGCCTACGAAAGTCACGGATCGGTCTACTTCGATGTCATCAAATACAACCACGACTACCACTACGGTAAGCTCTCCGGTCGCAACCTCGACGACGTGCTCAACACCACCCGCGAATTAGACGGTCAGGAAGAGAAACACAATCCTGCCGACTTCGCCCTCTGGAAGCGGGCGCAACCCGAACATATCATGCGCTGGCCGTCGCCGTGGGGCGAAGGATTCCCCGGCTGGCACTGCGAGTGCACCGCGATGGGGAAAAAGTATCTCGGCGCCCACTTCGACATTCACGGCGGAGGCATGGACCTCATCTTCCCCCACCACGAGTGTGAGATTGCCCAGTCCGTAGCTTCGCAGGGCGACGACATGGTGCACTACTGGATGCACAACAACATGATCACCATCAACGGACAGAAGATGGGTAAGTCGTACAACAACTTCATCAACCTCGACGAGTTTTTCCACGGCACGCACCCGCTACTCACGCAAGCCTACTCGCCCATGACCATCCGCTTCTTCATCCTGCAAGCTCACTACCGCAGCACCGTCGACTTCGGCAACGAAGCCCTGCAGGCTGCCGAGAAAGGGCTTGCCCGACTGATGGATGCTTATTATAGCATTGATAAGATGATACCATCTGATACAGATAACGCCTCAAAAGATTTTCTTCCCACATCGACAGGCAAATCCAAATTGGAGCAAGACTGCGATGATGCGATGAATGACGACTTGAATACGGCAAAAGTCTTGGCGCATTTATCAGATGCTGCATCAACCATCAATTCGGTTGTGTACGGTCATTCCAAAGCCACCGAAACAGCGATAAAAGAAGTGAAACGGATTTTTGAGTTCTATCTGTTCGATATACTCGGCTTACAAGCTGCCACCGCTTCCAACGCCGACCGCGAAGAGGCATTTGCCCGCGCCGTCGACATGCTGCTCGAACAGCGCATGCGCGCCAAGGCTGCCAAAGAGTGGGCGGTCTCCGACAAAATACGCAACGACCTCACCGCCCTCGGATTCGAAATCAAGGATACCAAAGAAGGGACGGAGTGGAAGTTGAATAAATAGAAATAGAAATACAACTACCCCATGACCCCGCAAGATTTTTTCAAAAACGACCGTTTCGCCGCCGAAGCGGGCGTAGAACTGTTAGAGGTGCGCAAAGGTTACAGCCGCGTCTCACTCGTTATCACTGCCTCACACCTCAACGCCGGAGGACGGACACAAGGAGGCGCGGTCTTTACGCTTGCCGACTTGGCGCTGGCTGCCGCTGCCAACTCGCACGGCACGCTGGCATTCTCGCTCTCGTCGAGCATCACTTTCCTGCGCGGTAGCGGCGTGGGCGATACGCTCTACGCCGAGGCGCGCGAACGCTACATCGGTCGCACCACCGGTTACTACCAAATTGATGTGACCAACCAAGACGGAAAGCTAATTGCAACGTTCGAGTCGAGTGTGTTCCGCATGGAAACCATTTTAGAATTGACAATTGACAATTGACAATTACGTTTCGATTTATTTTTTAGCTGCTTATCTCCTTTGCACAAATGAAAAACGTACTGTGCGCACAGGCGATAAGCAGTTTTTATTCGGGGTTTTCTGATCACTTTATCGTCAGCGTGCAACCCTGCAGTGCTTCATTACTCGAATCGCTGCCGATCAGCACGTCGTAGACGCCGGGAGTTCCACAAACGGTATTCGTTGCATTGTTCCACCACATCAGCTCCTTTTCGTTCAGGGTGAGCGATACGTTGACCGTTTGCCCGGCAGGAATACTGACACGTTTAAATGCGCGGAGGGTTTTCTGCGGACCTTCGGCATCGCCTTGTTTATGCAGATAGAGTTGCACAACCTCTTCTCCGTTACGCTTACCGGTGTTGGTCACAGGAATGGTCACCGTTGCCGACTCGCCCACAGCCAGCTCGGTTTTGGCAAGAACCGGTTTACCGAAAGCAAACGTGGTGTAGCTCAGCCCGTAGCCGAAGGGGAAAAGCGGCTTCTGCGTCATGTAGCGATAAGTGCGGTTGGTCATGTTGTAATCCTCAAAGTCGGGCAACTGTGCTACGTTGCGATAGAACGTCACGGGCAGTCGTCCGGCAGGGTTGTAGTCGCCGAAGAGCACGTCGGCTACGGCGCGTCCGCCTTGCTGTCCCGGATACCAAGCTTGCAGAATGGCTTGACACGTCTGCATCTCCGGTTCAAAGCCGATGGGGCTGCCCGAGCAGTTGACCAGAATCACCTTCTTCCCCGCACGATACAGGGCAGTAATCAGCTCGCGCTGCACGGCAGGCAGCTCAATGTCGGTGCGGTCGCCACCACGGAAGCCGGGCAGGTTGACGCCCATCTCCTCGCCTTCAAGCGAAGGAGAAATGCCCGAAACGAACACCACCACGTCGGCGTCTTTCACAGCCGCTACCGAGCGCTGTATGTTGACAGGCTGCTTGAAGCAGATGTCGAAATTGAGTTGGGCATCGTTCTGGAGGTATTCAAATTCCAATTCGATGTTGTATTTTTTGCCCTTTTCAACGTTCATCGTGTAGTTCACGCCGCGACTGCCATGCGAATTGCGGAACTCTTTCACCACCTCATCGTTAATGCGCAAGCGACCGCTTCCGCAAACATACATATCGAATACAGCCTCGCCCGACTGCTGCGGGGTTAGTGTAGAGGCATAGGTGGCAGAAAAGTCGGTCAGGTTGACGCCCGCTTCAAAGGCGGTAGCGCCCGAAGTACAATAGCGAAACGGAGTGGTGATATTGGGAACGATGACAATAGGACCGCCATCGCGAGTTGTGTTGTTCCAGTAGAGACCGGCAAATCCTTTTTCGTCACCACGCGAGCATTGGTCGAAGATGCTCTGTTGCAGCGTGTGCTCCACGCGGTCGCATCCCGGCTCGTAGATGAGGCGGTCGTTGGCACCAAGCGCGTTGCGAATACCATCTAATATAGTAATGGTATGAGGCGGCGTGCCGTTGTAATTACCCCACTGCATAACGGAGTCGCTGGCATTGGGTCCCATCACGGCTACAGTCAGTCCACCACGCTTCAATGGCAAGGCGTTGTCTTTGTTGAGCAACAATGTCATCGACTCGCGGGCTATGCGGAGCGCCAGCGAATCGTGGGCTGCCGATGCCACCACCGAGTAGGGAATCTTTGACCACGACACCTCGGCAGGGTCGTCCATCTCACCCAAGGCGAAGCGGGCGGTGAGCAGTCGTTTCACCGATACATCCAATGCTGCCTCGTCGATCAACCCCTTCGCAAGAGCTTCCATAAGTGACTGATAGCTCGAGCCACATTCCAAATCCGTACCGCTCAGTACGGCAGCAGCCGAGGCGCTGGCAGCATCGGGATGTGTCTCGTGTCTGTCTTTGCGGTAGAAGTTATCAATGGCTCCGCAATCGGAGAGCACAATGCCTTCAAATCCCCACTCTTCGCGCAGGATATACGCCAGCAGTTGTTTGTTGCCGCAGCACGGCTCGCCCTCCAAACGGTTGTAGGCACACATCACCTCTTTCACATCCCCCTCTTTCACCAGAGCTTCAAAAGGAACGAGATAAGTTTCGTAGAGGTCACGCGGTTTGATATGCTCGGCATTAAACGAATGGCGGTTCCACTCCGGACCGGAGTGTACGGCAAAATGCTTGGCGCAGGCGTGCAGCTTGTCGTACTTACCGTCGTTGACGCCTTGCAATCCCTTCACCACCATCACACCCATGCGCGAGGTGAGATAAGGGTCCTCTCCGTAGGTCTCAATACCTCGTCCCCAGCGTGGGTCGCGCAGGATGTTGACGGTAGGTGTCCAGAAGGTCAAGCCTTCGTAGCGTCCGTAGCTCCCTTCGGAGGCGTAGTGAGTGTTCTTGGCACGTGCCTCGTCCGACACGGCGGCGAACACATCGTATACCGTCTCGGGCGAGAACGATGCTGCCATGCCGATGGGTTGCGGGAAGACGGTTGCCAGTCCGGCACGCGCCACACCGTGCAGCGCCTCGTTCCACCAGTTGTAGGGCTTGATACCCAGACTGTCGACAGGTTTTGAACTGTCCATCATCAGAGAGATCTTCTCTTCGACGGTGAGCTTTTTCAACAGCAGCTCGGCACGCTGTTCGGGCGACAAGGAGGTATCCTTGTACGAGGGGGTTCCGCATCCCCACAGGGCAAGGAGAGGAAGCAGATAGAAGAACTTTCGTTTCATAAATTTGATAGTGTTTGTACAGTTTGAAAGATTTTGCGCAAATATAGTGGCATTCTGACTAATTAGCAAAAATTGTCGAACAAAAACAATCAGCTTTTGTTCCTTACATATTTATGTAATCAACTTAAAATAGAAGAGTTATGAAAATAGCAAAAATTCAGGGGCGTGAGATACTCGATTCACGAGGCAACCCCACTGTCGAGGTAGATGTAACGTTGGAGTCGGGCTATATGGGTCGGGCTTCCGTACCGTCGGGCGCCTCGACGGGCGAACACGAAGCGCTGGAGCTACGCGACGGCGACAAGAAACGCTACGGCGGCAAGGGCGTACTGAAGGCTGTTGAGAACATCAACAAAATAATTGCCCCCAAACTGATCGGTATGTCGGCGCTCGAGCAGATGGAGATCGACAACCTCATGTTGCAATTAGATGGCACCAAAACCAAATCGAATTTGGGTGCCAATGCCATACTGGGCGTATCGCTGGCTGTTGCCAAGGCGGCTGCCAACTATCTGGAGATACCGCTCTATCGCTATATCGGCGGTACCAATACGTATGTGATGCCTGTCCCGATGATGAACATCATCAACGGCGGCTCGCACAGCGACGCTCCCATTGCTTTCCAAGAGTTCATGATTCGCCCGGTAGGCGCCAACTCATTCCACGAAGGGTTGCGCATGGGCGCCGAGGTGTTCCATGCCTTGAAAAAGGTACTGAAGGATCGCGGTCTGAGCACTGCCGTAGGCGATGAGGGTGGCTTCGCTCCTACACTCGAGGGTACCGAGGATGCGCTCAACAGCATTCTGACTGCCATCAAGGCTGCCGGATACGAAGCAGGCAAGGATGTAACCATCGCCATGGACTGCGCATCGTCGGAATTCTATCACGACGGCATCTACGACTATACCAAGTTCGAGGGCGCAAAGGGCAAGAAGCGTACTGCCGAAGAGCAGATTGCCTTTTTAGAGGAGCTGATCAACGCTTACCCCATCGATTCGATCGAAGACGGTATGAGCGAGAACGACTGGCTGGGCTGGCGTGAGCTGACCAAACGCATCGGACATCGCTGCCAGTTGGTAGGCGACGACCTCTTCGTGACAAACGTCGACTTCCTGTCGAAGGGCATTCATGAGGGATGCGCCAACTCTATCCTGATTAAGGTTAACCAAATAGGGTCGCTTACCGAGACGCTGAACGCTATCGAGATGGCTCACCGTCATGGTTATACCACCGTCACGTCGCACCGATCAGGCGAAACCGAGGATGCCACCATTGCCGACATCGCCGTAGCGACCAACAGTGGACAGATCAAAACCGGCTCGCTGAGCCGTAGCGACCGTATGGCTAAGTACAACCAACTGCTCCGCATCGAAGAGGAGCTGGGCGCACGTGCCGTCTACGGATACAAGCGCATTGTGAAGGGTTAAAGAAACCGCCATTACAGAACGGTACATGGTAGAGATGTTAGGGGGGCGGAATTATTTTTCCGCCCCCCTTTTCTCGGATTTATCTTTCTCATATTGATTCACCTTCCCTGCCCAATACACCCCTGCCAGTATACACCCCGCCCCCAGCAGCGCCACCACCGTGATCTGTTCGTCGAGCCAGAGCGCCGATCCTAACAGCGTGAAGACCGGGTTCAAATAGATATAATTGGAGGCGCGTACCGTGCCGAGCTGCTTGAGTACCACGTTCCATGCAACATAACACACCAGCGACGCCAATACGCCCAGAAACAACAGGTTGAAGAGCACGGAAGGTTGCACAAGCTGATGAAACCCTACGCTCCACGGCTTATAAATAAAGGTGGGCAGAATGGTGAGGATGCCGTAGAAAAATATCTTCCGGCTGATGAAAAGCGTATGGTAACGATCGGTCATGCGGCGCATAATCAGGCTGTAACAAGCCCACACCAGCGCGGCTGTCAACGAAAGCATATCGCCCAGCGGCGATAACTTCAACACGAACTGACCGTTGTAGATCACCAACCCCATGCCCACCACAGCCAGCAACGACCCGAACAGCAAGGTCAGCGTAGCCCGCTCCTTACGCTCTATCAGCAGAGAGAGCAGCGCAGTGTAGAGGGGCGCCGTGCAGACTATGAACGACACGTTGGTAGCTTGTGTGTAGCTCAGCGCCGTATTCTCTGCCCAAAAATAAACCGAACCACCCGTGATACCGCCTACGATCAATAGCAGTTCGTCTTTCAACGAATCTGCCCACAGGCGGCACGACGACGAGCCTGTCCGTCGTACCGACAAGCCCCAGATGCCTATATATGCAACGAGGAAACGGAGTACAAATATCTCTTCGGGTGTGATGCCCTGCTGAATGAGCTTCTTGGTCGAGATGAAGGTCAGCCCCCACACCGTAACGGCAGCGAGGGCAATGAGATGATAGAGATAGCGGTTGTTATTCATTCTCATAAACGCAGATGGAGTTGCCTATCTTACGCACACCGTAACTATCGAAAAGCTTATTGTCCGACGGCTTGTTCAGAACGCCGTTGTCGGGTGCAAAGAGGCACCACAGCGTCGACGACCCTCCTCCGTCGAGGTTGATGGCATCTTTTCCGCCTAACATGCGCAGCAGATGTTGCAATTGGGGAAGGTTGATACCTTCGGCATGCCCGGGCAACCTGCCCGATGCCACGAGCAGCAGGATGTTGCCGTTCTTCAGGTTTGCCACGACGCTACGGGGATGGCGGGCGTTGACAAAGTCTTGGTTGTAGACGGTGTCGAAGCTGTAGTTCTGCCCGTCTTGCAGCAGCAACGGACCGGCTACCAGCACTGTTCCGCTCTCCAGCGAGCAGGTATCGGCAGAGTAGCGTGTCCATGGGGTGATGTCGATGCGGTCGCGACGAATCTGTATGGCGCCGTTGACTACGGTGCTCAACTTAGTAGTCACGGTGGTATCTATCACTATGCCGCTTTTGCGCAGATAGGTACTCGACGAGCCGTCTTCCTTAAAGAATCCGCCGTTGATGGCAGCGACGGCACCCTTCTCGCGGGCAATGGCAATAGCTGTTTCGCGGGGTATATGTATCTCGACGTCGAAGCGATAGTGCTTGGTTGAAATCTCCAACATCGCGATGTTTTGCGGCACTCCGTAGAGCGTGTCAAAATCGGCTTCGAAGCTGGTTATACCCTTGTGCAGAGGGGTGACATGCCAGTTGGCAGTGACTATCTTGACCGAATCGGCTGCGGTCTGCGCTGCTGCAGGAGTCGGGAGCAGTAGCAGCAGGCAGAGTAATAGTCTAAAAATGATTCTCGATGGTTTCATTGTTTACAGATGAGTAGTAGTGTATATTGGATGTGTCACGGTCGACCGACAAACTGTATACAGACCGGTTTATCTAATGTGATGTCCTGATGGGTATCGGTCAACATTCCGGTGTCGGCATCGCGGCTGAATACTTGCACCACATGGCTGTCGCGACAAGCCACCAGCAGATATTTGCCGTTGGGGGTGATGTTGAAGTGGCGCGGATGGATGCCGGTGGACTGATAGCCTGCCTTTGCCAACATGCCGGTGGCAGGGTTAACCTCGAAGATGGCTATACCGTCACCCTGCAGACGGTTGCTGGCATAAAGGTAGCGTCCGTCGGGGCTGAGGTGTATGTCGGCGCTTCCACGGGCGCGGAGCGTATCGGCGGCGATGGTTTGTATCGATCGGAGCACGCCGTCGTGATAGCTGAAGGCGGTAATATTGCCCGACAACTCGCCTATGAGGTAGGCAAACTTACCGTTGGGGCTGAAGGTGAGGTGACGCGGACCGGTTGCCGAATCGACCGGCGTAGCTGCCGACGAGCGGTGAGGGGTGCAATGAGTGGGGTGCACCACAAAGCGGAGGATGCTGTCGGAACTGAAGTCGGTGGCGAAGATATACCCGCCGTCGGGCGAGAAGGTAGCGCAGTGCACGTGCGGAGTAGCTTGACGCGCGACATCGGGTCCGCCGACGCTCCCCTCGAACAGGGTGTCGATCTCGCCCAGCGAGCCGTCTTTTTCTATTGGGAAGACCGACATGGAGCCGCCCGAGTAATTGGCTGTGAGTGCCTCTTTGCCGTTGGTCGACACGTAGCACGGGTCGCCGCCACAGGTCGAGCGACGGTTGAGCAGCGTCAGGTGCCCCGTGGTGCGGTCGAAGGCGAAGGCGTTCAGAGCGGCGCCGGCATCATTTTGCTCACTCACAGCGTAGACAAACTTACCGTCGGCAGAGGGTGTCAAATAGGATGGGTTGGATACGGCAACCGAATCGAGCAGTGTCGACCGACCCGTCTCCTGATCGAAACTGTACGTGTAAATGCCCTTGCTGCTACCGTCGGTGTAGGTACCTATCAACAGCGAAAGGTCGTTGTGGGCAGGGGTGCTCGCCTTACGGGGCGAACATGCCACAAGAAATAATCCTATCATGAAGAAAAGAAGTTTGCGCATGATTGTACTTTTGGCGCAAAAGTACAACAAATACGCGTGCGTTATATGCAAAAATGCACTACTTTTGCGCGGTAAAATAAAGATTTACGGAAAGTTTTAAAGATAGCTTCAAATAATAGAGTTCAAAATAAGAGTTTTAAATAAAGATTAAAAGGAATCTGATGGAATACAATATTCACTACAACCATACATTGCCGATACAGATCCGTTTCAATGATGTCGATAAGTTCGGACATGTCAACAACACGGTCTACTTCTCTTTCTACGATTTGGGAAAAACCGAGTACTTCGCAACCGTCTGTCCGGATGTAAATTGGGAGAAAGACGGCATCGTGGTGGTACACATCGAAGTAGATTTTCTGGAGCAGATATACGGATCAGATCAAGTGGCAGTGCAGACTGCCGTCACCGAAATAGGCACCAAGAGCTTCAAACTGGCGCAACGGGTTATCGATACCCGCAGTGGCGATGTGAAGTGCGTGTGCAGCTCGATCATGGTGACGTTCGATCTGGAGAAGCACGAGTCTAAACCGCTCACAGAGGAGTGGATAGAGGATATCTGCCGGTACGAGGGACGGGATTTGAGAAAGAAGAAGGCACACGGATAATTTCTCGCCAACCCCGTTATCGACAAATGGCGAAAACAGGGATCTATCTCCGAAAAAGAGATGCAAAAGCTATACAGCATGCCGATTGATGTAATCGCCGGAGCTTACGACAGCATAGAGCCATAAATGAAATCGAAAAGAATACTTCTTCCCTAATTTCCTCTATTATCATCGCTTTTTATCCAAGTTAGAGACTAAGTGTCTCCAACTTGGATACACAATTATGTCGATAGAATCCGTACTATCACTTATATTTGCACATTTCAAAAAAGAAACAATTTTATTACACCTTAAAGCATACAAATATGATAAGCATTGGTAAACAACTAAAAGAAGAGCTTAAACGCCAGCGGCGTTCCGTTACATGGTTCGCACAAGAACTCGGTTATACACGTGAGAGTGTATACAAACTGTTCCAGAAGAAGAGTCTTGATACGCATTTATTGCATCGCATCAATCTCATCTTGAAATGTAGCCTTTTCGACGACTATGTTGAGGAAGCCAAGAAGATGATTGACCAACAGAAGATGAAAGAAGCATCTACCTAAGCATACCAATCCTAGCAGACACGATCACTACCGGTAAGCCTATCCGTGAAAACTACACCATTTATATATATGTATAGATTGCGAGGTATCACACTAAAGGGTAGCACCCTGGCAGAGCTGCTGGTGGTGATGATTGTGTCGGGTATTCTTTTCCTGTTGGTATTCGACGGGATGGATCTCATACATCGCTACAACCGCCTGCTCAACAAGCGCCTGACGGAGAAGTCACACCTGCTGTACAGCCATCAGGTCTTGGAGAGCATACTGGAGCGAAGCGACAGCTTGTGCCGGTACGACCACCGTCTGTGGACGTATAATCACGGAACTTCATCGGAAAGTTTAGAGGTCGACAGCGCCTGCCTGATATTACACAATGGCGAAAAGACCGACACACTTTTCATGGGGCTGCTCGACCTTCGTCTCTATCCGGAAGACGAAGAGATCCGCTTGCTCGATTCACTCATTATATATATACCCATCCGAAGAGACACCCTTCAATTGCATTATACAACACCATGATATTTCAAAAGATCCAATTACGATTAGTAAGCATCCTCTTTCCACGCACGAAAGAGCGTCGCCAACTGGCTCTTTTAAACCGGAAAAAGAGAATGTGCATGCAGCGATACAAGCAATCCAACACCTTTCAGATCAATGAAAGCGCGGTGAGAAGCAAAGCCTTCTCCGCAAAAGATGCTGCATTGCTAAGAGCAAGGCTCTTTATCTGTTTTGGAGAGTTTCTCGTATTGTTGAGAGCGCAATACCCCTCTTTGACGGAAGATGATCTGTTTCTCTGTATTTGTTTGGTGTTGCAACTACCAAAGAATCTAATACTTTTCTTGACAATCACCACTCCAAACGCTCTAAAAATGCGTCGTTACAGGCTACGCCAAAAACTATCTATTGAACAGTATAACCAACTTTTCTTGAGTATTTGAGACCTCCCAAATGCACTGTAACGATCATGTGACGATTATGTTACGCCTGTAACGGTTGTGTTACGATCATGTGACGCTAAATATTTGGATAGCCCCCGTAAGGTACTTTACATTTGCTGAAAATCAACTTCTAAAAATTAACCATTTAAAAAAAGCAACATGAAAGTACTACAATCAATGGCACTTGTTGCCACGCTCTGGGCTTCCTCCTTCCACGCTTCTGCGCAAATAGGAAGTGACACGTACACCGACTTGTACAAAGATTACCAGTATCTTCCAACGCCATCCCCTGAAGTATGGGGCTTTATGAAGTATGGGAATCAATCGGCAGAGTTGTACACCGGAAAGGCTACGGTAAGTATACCCATATATACTTATCAGGATACCGATTTCACCTTGCCGCTGTCCATCGACTATACGTCCGACGGATACAAACCCAACACCCAAACCGGCATATTGGGATTAGGATGGACACTCAATGCCGGCGGATGTATCACCCGAGAGATGAGGGGAATACCCGATGAAGCGCAAAATCGTATCCTGAGTACTCCACTGCAGGATGGCATGTCGGCTCCTTATGCGTATAACGGCTACTTCTCTTATCACAATCTAACGGCAACGCCTGAATCTTGGGACGATGCCATAGCCCGGAATCATATCCCTTTGGGAGGTCTCCCGAAAATGATTCCCGTCATGGATGCCAATAACCGGGAAAGCGAACAGGACATCTTCCATTTTAACTTTCCCGGACATTCAGGCAGCTTTATCTTGGGACCGCAAGGCACCGTCCATGTCTATAACACAGCCCATCCGCAAGGAGAGTATAAAGTCATCCTGACGAATTTCCCGAATGGTATCATCAAGATTCAAACCGGCGATGGGTATACGTATACCTTTGGCGGAACCGATCAAAACAAGATCGACACCTACACCCAATATGAAGAACTAAGATACGGCGTATCCGGACAACCCATGATAACGCCTCGTCTGTCCGATTATCCGTTCAATGACAGAATGACCTGGATGCTCACCAAGATAGAAGCACCCAACGGCAGAGCTATCGAGTTCGAGTACTCACCGGCAACCTCGACCAGTTCAAAACAATACGATAGTTACCGCCCTACCGCCCTTTGGCAGGTCGTAAACAACCAACTCGAAGAGATCATTCCCGTCTCGCCTGCCCTTCAACCCGATACGGCGATTATCTTCATGCGTCAGCGGGGAGTAACCTTGAACCAAATTGTGGTAGATGATGCCTTAGCCATCTCTTTTACCTACGGAAACAAAATGCCGGAGAAAGGCTGGTCGCTGTATCACAATCTACAAACCACACAAGTAAGCTTCGCAAAGTATAATCTGGTCAATGAGTTGGGGATTCTTAATCATATCACCATCCGAAAAACCACAGAGAATACGCCGTTAAAGGTGTACACCTTCGGATATGACACCAATCCCGGATATGATGCCACGAATCCCTATATAGAAGGCAATCCCATCACCTTCCTTGATAGTATCGCCTTGCCCGACGGCAGCTATTACCGGTTCGACTATTATGACCAGAACAAAGCATTCCCTTATCACGGCACGGCAGCGATCGACCATTGGGGCTATTACAATGCGGTGAGCAATACCGGCGCAATGATAGGGCCGAGCCATCTGCTGCCACCTACCACCAACAGAGAGGATGTCGAGGATTACATCTATATCGACAGCAATTACAGAGAGCATATCACCGGTTTGTTCCCCAACAGAGAACCGAACGGCGCTGCCGCACGCATGGGGATGCTCCGCACCCTTACTTATCCCACGGGAGGATCGACCCGATACGACTACGAACAGCACAGCTATTCGCAAAAGGTAAGCAGGTATGCCGCTTTCAGCCCGTCGTGTACCAACGCCGATGAGGGAGGGGGATATACGTATGATACGCCGACCAACTATCCGGCAGGAGGGGTTCGCGTCAAAAAGATCGTCGACTTCTCTGCTACCAACGACAGCACGTATCGGGAGTTTGTCTACCAATCCGCACCCCATACCGGTTCGGGGATTCTGCTGCACTATCCCCGATATCTGGGCGAGTTAATGACCTTTGTCGGATCGAACGGCGGATTGGAAGACGCTCACTACTCCATCCGTAAGTTCTCCAGTAGTAATACGCTTGCCTACTCCGAAGACAAGACGCACATCAGCTACCCGCTGGTCAAGGAGGTGTTTAGTGACGGCTCCCTGATCGAGCACCGCTACAAGAGTTTCACGGATACGCCGGATCAACCCTCCTATGCCGCACCCACAGAGCGCCTGTGGGGCAATGCCTCTGCCGCCGATCTGGTCGTCTTGCCGCCCGTTGCACACATCCTGTATCGGATGCATACTTCCCAACACAATTTGCGCGGCAAACCCTCGAGCAAGAAGTATTACGACAGCAATGCCGCACTGCTGTCGGAAACCACCTATACCTACACCAACGACTATCAGTATGCACAGCGCGTAGAGTTTATCCGGTCAACGTTTTTCTTCTATTCGTATATTGATCTGCGGAAGGACATCGTATCCAACTACTATCTCACCGGCGAACAGACCACAGACTATCGAAACGGAAGTTCGGTGGTGCTGGGAAAGAGATACAGGTACAACCCCGTAGGGCGATTGTCGGAGGTGGCTACGCTGAACAGTGTCGGCGATTCGTTGAAAACAACGTTCGAGTATATATCAGACCTACAAGGCTACGGCACGGACGAAACGAACCTTTATCAGGCACATCGGCTCGCATTGCCCGTCTTTGAGGAAGAGTACGTCAAGAGTAGCGGCACCGGCACATGGACATTGACCCATGCCGTTTACAACGAGTACAACCATCCGGGTAGTTACCTCACCTCCAGAATCACACAATCCAGAGGGCGAAATACCACAACCGGACAGCTGTCGAACTATGTCACCGACTACACCTACGAGTACGACGCACTGGGCAGGGTCATTGCAATCACCGACGGGGCAGGCATCAAGACGGCATACGTGTGGGGGTACGACGGGTTATATCCCATCATCGAGATCAGGAATATCGGTAACGAGGCACTTCCACTGTTGAATGAGGAGTACTGGGAGATGTACGACTGGCACTCCGTGCTGCGCGACGATTATCCGCAGGCACAGGTCACCACCTATACCTATAAACCCTTTATCGGGAAGAGCACCGAAACAACACCCGACGGTACCACCATCGGATACGAGTACGACGAGGCGGGACGGTTGAAATGGACTTATATCGTCGTTGCCGGAGAACGGCAATATGTAGGAGGGAACAAGTATCGGTATAACAATCAATAAGTAAGAATCAATAAGTAAAAATCAATAAGTAAACTTATAAAAAAGAAGAAGTTATGAAAGCAAGAATACTATCACTCGTGCTCTTTGCCCTGTTCATTCTGTCGGGCATGTCGAGCCGTTTGTTCGGGCAACACGTTTTGCCGGAAACCCTGAATACGGGCAGCGCTAACTATACCACAACCGTCGGAGCGAATTACGCTACATTTACTCTGAACAGATCGGCTCTTGTCAAATCACTCTTGATTGTTTCCAATGGAAATATATCGATAAGCCCCAATGTGGGAACAACCGGTGATTTGGGAGCGACGGTCGGAGAGACCAGATACATCCTGATAGCGACGGACGTACCCGCAGGAACCTATACCATTACGGTGAATAAAGCAGCAAGCGCGGAGGGGATCTATATTCATGTGAGTTGCAATGGAGGAGACGACCCGCTGCCGGCACCCACGGCGTTGAACACGATCCCGGTCTCGCCCTCACTCTCTTACGGTCCTGATGCGGTCGGCTATTATGCCGCTGTCAACGACCGGAAAGGCTATCGGTATCAGTATGGAAATCAAGAATGAACCCCAAAAAAGACAAGATTATGAAAGCAAGAATACTATCACTCGTGCTGTTTGCTCTGTGCATCCTGCCGTGCAGTTTGTTCGGGCAATACACCTTACCGGAATCCCTGAGTGCGGGCAGTGCTAATTATGCCACAACTATCTCGGCGAATTACGCCACATTTACCCTGAACAGATTAACCTCTATCACATCGCTCTATATCATTTCCAACGGAACAATATCGATCAGCCCCAATGTGGGAACAACGGGTGATATGGGGGCGTCTGCGGGAGACATCAGATATGCCTTGGCGGCTACGAATATACCCCACGGAACCTATATCATTACGGTGAATAAAACAGCAGGGACAGGGGGAATCTATATTCATGTGAGTTGCGATGGTGAATCGTTTCCACCGGTGGCGCCGGGGTCCGCCAATTCCTCTTATCCCGCTGCCATCGGTCCGGGATCTTCCGGGCGCAATTACATCGTTACACGCACCTACACCTCAGAGGACGGAAGCACGTGGCAAGATGCCGTAGGTTATTACGACGGGCTGGGACGACCCGAACAAACCGTCAGGGTCAAAGCCGGAGGAGGAACCGGTCAGAAAGACTTAGTCTCACTCACCCTGTACGATGCACGCGGGCGGGAAGAGAAAAGCTATCTGCCTGCCGCCTTAGGGAGCAGTAACAATGGAGCGTATGTCAATCCCTCTTCTTTGAAGACGCAAGCACAAACTTCCAATGGCAGCGACAGTAAGCCCTACTCTTTGAATGTGTACGAAGCATCGCCGCTCAATAGAGTAGTGACGCAATACGGTCCGGGCAATGCTTGGCA
>JAISIN010000107.1 GCA_031262085.1 Prevotellaceae bacterium | reverse complement strand
CTTGATTCAAGAACAGAGCAAGGGGATTTATCCGGTGCTATAACGTTTTCAATGGATATCAAAGGGAAATCCGGCTCACTTCAAAGGGAGATCTGCATCAGATGAAAGGGAGTTTTGCCTCACTTCAAAGGGAGTTTTGCCCCACATCAAAGGGAGATAATTTTGCCCGTCTGCGATTGCAGAAAGCGTGCAAGAAAATGCGCAAACGCCGTCCACTTTGTTATGAAGATTCAATATCCTGTATTTACCTTTATCAAGATAGCACGGCTTCAAACACTTTTGTGTTGAATCCCTAAAAAACTACTAAACTCTTTGAAAGTGGTTTAATCTGCTCTCCGTTTGTTTGGCATACTGCATTTATTGCCGTACTTTTGGCACGCTTTTAATTTTTGAGAATAATAATCAATCAAACAATACATTTTTTATGGCTGACGCAATCGACATCCGCGAACTCAACGAACGGATTGAAAGACAAAGTGCTTTCGTTACCAACCTCACAACGGGCATGGACAGGGTCATCGTAGGACAAAAACATTTGGTAGAATCGCTGCTCATCGGCTTGCTGTCCGACGGACACGTGTTGCTCGAAGGTGTGCCCGGCTTGGCAAAAACATTGGCTATCAAAACGCTGGCTTCGCTCATCGACGCCCAATATAGCCGCATACAGTTTACCCCCGACCTGCTGCCTGCCGACGTGATCGGTACCATGGTTTACAGTCAGAAAGAGGAATCCTTTCAAGTGAAGCGCGGTCCTATCTTTGCCAACTTTGTGCTGGCAGACGAAATCAACCGTGCCCCTGCCAAAGTACAGAGCGCCCTGCTCGAAGCCATGCAGGAACGTCAAGTCACCATCGGAAAAGAGACCTTCCGCCTGCCGGAACCCTTCCTCGTTCTTGCCACACAAAACCCCATCGAACAGGAAGGTACCTACCCGCTGCCCGAAGCGCAAGTCGACCGTTTCATGCTCAAAGTTGTAATTGACTACCCCAAATTGGAGGAAGAGAAGCTAATTATTCGCCAGAACATCAGCGGCGAAGCTATTAGCGTAAAACCCATTCTCAAAGCCGAAGAGATTATCGAAGCCCGCAAGGTGGTACGCCAAGTCTATATCGACGAAAAGATCGAACGCTACATTGTCGACATCGTCTTCGCTACACGCTACCCCGACAAGTACGGACTCAAAGAGTTGAAAGAGATGATAGGCTTCGGCGGATCGCCGCGTGCCTCCATCAACTTGGCGCTGGCTGCCCGCACGTATGCCTTTATCAAACGCCGCGGATACGTCATCCCCGAAGATGTACGCGCCGTAGCACACGACGTGCTGCGTCACCGCATCGGGCTGACCTACGAGGCAGAAGCCAGCAACCTGACTTCCGACGAGATTGTAAGTAAAATATTGAATAAAGTAGAGGTGCCCTGATGGATACCGGTGAACTTCTGAAGAAGGTTCGTCAGATTGAAATCAAAACACGCGGACTGTCGAACAATATCTTTGCCGGGCAGTATCACACCGCCTTCAAAGGGAGAGGTATGGCGTTCTCGGAGGTGCGCGAGTATCAATTTGGCGATGATGTACGCGACATCGACTGGAACGTAACCGCCCGTTTCAACAAACCCTATATCAAGGTGTTCGAAGAAGAGCGCGAGCTGACGGTGATGTTGCTGGTCGATGTGTCGGGCAGTTTGGACTTCGGAACCGTCAAGCAAATGAAGAAAGAGATGCTGACCGAGATCGCTGCCACGCTGGCTTTCTCTGCCATTCAGAACAACGACAAGATTGGCGTCATCTTCTTCTCCGACCGCATCGAGAAGTTTATTCCGCCCAAGAAGGGACGCAAGCATATCCTCTATATCATCCGTGAACTGCTGAGCTTTGAAGCCCAAAGCCGCCGAACCAACATACGGCTCGGATTAGAGTATCTCACCAACGTCATGAAGCGTCGTTGCACCGCCTTCCTGCTCTCGGACTTCATCGACCCACAAGAGTTTAAGAACGCCATGGTGATAGCCAACCGCAAGCACGATGTGGTGGCAGTGCAGGTGTACGATCGCCGCGCCGAAGAGTTACCTGCCGTCGGCATGATGAAGATACGCGACGCCGAAACCGGTCACCAGCAATGGATCGATACCTCCTCGCGTGCCGTGCGGCGTGCACACCACGATTGGTGGACGCACAGGCAAGCCGAACTGAAAGAGGTCTTCACCAAAAGCAACGTCGATAATGTATCGGTGCGTACCGACCAAGATTACGTGAAAGCATTGATGAACCTGTTTGCCAAACGAAATTAACTCCGAATGATGAAACAACTGTTGTTACTGATCATTGCCCTGCTGGGCAGTAGCTTCGCCGCCCAAGTGTCGGCACAGTCGTCGGTTACGGTAGAGGCACGTATCGATTCGTTGCAAATACTCATCGGCGACCAGGCAAACATCGACCTGCGCGTGTCGCTCGATGCCGGCAAACGGGCTATCTTCCCCGCCTATCGCGACACGCTGGTGCAGGGCGTCGACATCGTCGATATCGCTCAACCCGATACTGCCTATATGGACAATCGCAAGCGGATGGAGATCACCCAACGCTACACCATCACAGCATTCGACGGCGGATTGTACTACCTGCCGCCTATGGAAGTACTGGTCGACAGCGTTGCCTACCGGTCGCAGTCGCTGGCATTAAAGGTGTACGAGATAGAAGTCGATACCGCCCACGTCGACCGCTTCTTCGGACCGAAAGACGTCATGAAGCCCCCCTTTGTATGGGAAGACTGGTATGGCGTGCTCACCTGCCTGGGACTGCACATCCCGTTCTCATTCCTATTCCTCTATCTCATCAAGCGCATGATGGACAACAAACCCATTATACGCAAGGTGAAGGTGACGCCCAAGGTACCTCCGCACAAACAGGCGATGAAGGAGATAGAACGCATCAAGAGCGAAAAGCTGGCACAGAAGGCGGAGGCGAAAGAGTACTATACCGATCTGACCGATACGCTCCGCACCTACATCAAAGAGCGCTTCGGCTTCAATGCGCTGGAGATGACCTCCTCGGAGATCATCGAGCAGTTGCTACGTTTGAAAGACGAAGCTGCCATTGCCGACTTGAAAGAACTCTTCCTCACTGCCGACCTCGTGAAGTTTGCCAAACATCACCCCATGCTCAATGAGAACGATGCCAACCTGCTCAATGCCATCGACTTCATCAACGAGACTAAAGAGCAGATCGACGAAAACGCCAAGCCCCAGCCCACCGAGATTACGATTATTGAGAAGCGACCGCTACGCACCAAGATATTGCTGGGCGCAGGCATTGCCATCGTGGGATGCGGCTTGCTTGCTTCGCTCATCTATATAAGTATGAATTTGTATAATTACTTCGCTTAGACATGGTTTTTGCCAATATAGAATGCCTGTTGTTGCTGCTGTTGCTCGTACCCTACATAGCATGGTATGCACTTAGGCGGAAGAACAGTGAAGCCACGCTTCAAATACCGGATGCACGCGTGTATGCGCACGCACCCAAAAGCTATAAGAACTACCTGCTGCACGCTCCGTTTGTGTTGCGCATCCTTGCGCTGATACTCATCATTGTGGTGCTGGCACGTCCGCAAACCACCGACAGTTGGCAGAACAGCGAGCGCGAGGGCATCGACATCATGCTGACCATCGACGTGTCGACCAGTATGCTGGCAGAAGACCTCAAGCCCAATCGTCTGGAGGCAGCCAAGAAGGTAGCAGCCGAGTTTATCAATGGCCGTCCCAACGATAACATCGGCATCACCCTCTTTTCCGGCGAGAGCTTTACGCAGTGCCCGCTCACCGTCGATCATGCCGTGCTGCTCAATCTGCTCAAGAATGTCAAATGCGGCTTGATTCAAGACGGCACAGCCATCGGCGTGGGTATAGCCAATGCCGTGGCACACCTCAAAGACAGCCAAGCCAAGTCGAAAGTCATTATCCTGCTCACCGACGGTGTGAACAATCAAGGCGACGTATCGCCCATGACGGCTGCCGAGATAGCCAAACAATTCGGCATACGCGTCTATACCATCGGCGTGGGAGCCAACGGTGTAGCGCCCTATCCGTATCCCATAGGCAACACCGTGCAATACGTCAACATACCGGTCGACCTCGACGAGAAGATGCTCACCGACATCGCCGCCACCACCGACGGCAACTACTACCGTGCCACCAGCACTCAGAAGCTCGAAGAGGTGTACCGGCAAATAGATAAACTGGAACGCACCAAGCTCAGTGTGAAAGAGTTCAGCAAGCGCGAGGAGGAGTATCGCTGGTTTGCCCTTGCTGCCCTGCTCTGTCTGCTGGCAGAGGTGCTGTTGCGTAATTCAATACTTAAAAAGATACCGTAACCATGTTTCGATTCGAAGAACCCGCATATCTCTACCTGTTGATAGCACTGCCGTTTCTGGCAGCCCTCTACCTCTACTCAAACTATCGCCGCCGACGCGCCGTCAGGAAGTTTGGCGACCCGGAGCTGATGGCGCCACTGATGCCCGATGTGTCCAAGTATCGCCCCGACGTGAAGTTCTGGCTCACCTTGACTGCTATAGGGTTGCTGGCAGTGGTGCTGGCGCGACCACAGTTCGGCTCGAAGTTAGAAACAGTGAAGCGGCAAGGCATAGAGGTGGTGATCGCCCTCGACATCTCGAACTCCATGTTGGCACAGGATGTGCAGCCCAGCCGACTGGCAAAGGCTAAACGATTAGTGACGCAATTGGTCGACAAGATGGAGAACGACAAGGTGGGCATGATTGTATTTGCCGGCGATGCCTTTACACAATTGCCCATCACGAGCGACTATATCTCTGCCAAGATGTTTCTGGAGAGCATCAACCCGTCGCTCATCTCCAAGCAGGGAACAGCCATCGGAGCTGCCCTCAATCTGGGGATGCGAAGCTTCACCCCCGATAAAGAGGTAGGGCGAACCATCATCGTTATTACCGATGGCGAAAACCACGAAGGGGGAGCCGTCGAAGCTGCCAAAGAGGCTGCCGAAGCAGGCATTCAGGTCAACGTACTGGGTGTGGGAATGCCCGAAGGCGCTCCCATCCCGATAGAGAACAGTAACGACTATCGACGCGACAAAGACGGGAACGTGGTGGTAACCAAGCTCAACGAGCAGATGTGTCAAGAGATTGCCAAAGCCGGAAAAGGCATCTATGTGCACGTCGACAACTCGAACGCCGCACAACGCGCCATCAGCCAAGAGATCAACAAAATGGCAAAAGCCGACGTAGAAACGCAGGTCTACACCGAGTTCAACGAACAGTTTCAGGCAGTGACATGGATTGTACTGATACTGCTCCTGATCGAGATGCTGATATTAGAGCGCAAAAATCCGCTCTTCCGTCATATTCACCTGTTCAAAAAAGAGGAAAAACAATGAGAAATAAGTGCATCATACTCATCGTCGCCCTGCTGGCAACAGCAACTGCCGGATGGGCGCAGAAAGCAGAGCGCGACTACCTGCGACGGGGAAACCGCGCATACAAGGACAGTGCCTTTGTGAATGCCGAAGTGAACTACCGAAAAGCCATCGATGCCAACCCGTCGTCTGCCATCGGCATGTACAACTTAGGCAATGCGCTGCTGTTTCAAAACAAGCCCAAAGATGCAATGGAGGAGTACACGCTGGCTACCAAGATAGAAAAAGATAAATCCAAGCTGGCGCAAATCTATCACAATATGGGTGCGATGTTTTTGGCAGGAAAAGATTACGCCAATGCCGTCGAAGCTTGCAAGAGAGCGCTGCTCAACAACCCTAAGGACAACGAAACCCGCTACAACTATGCCCTGGCGAAGAAACTGCTGAAAGAGCAGCAGAACCAGCAACAGAATAAAGACCAGCAACAGAAGGAGCAAGAGAAGCAGGAACAAGAGAAAAAGCAAGACCAGCAACAGAAGCAAGACCAACAGCAAGACCAACAGCAACAACAACAGCAACAGAACCAGATGTCGAAAGAGAATGCCGAACAGATGCTGCAGTCGGTCATGCAAGACGAGAAGGATACGCAGGACAAGGTGAAAAAGCAGCAGGTCATCATGCAAAGCGGTAAGCTGGAGAAGGATTGGTAAACCACAAAGGAGATATGATCGCATTATCACATTATATATATAATATGAAGAAAATATTACTCGTATGGATAGCGCTGGCAACCGTTTGCCTGCAAGCAACAGCCGAAGACAAGGTCTCGTTCACCATCGCGGCGCCCGATGCTGTGGCTGTGGGCGACCAGTTCAGGCTGTCGTACAAGGTAACCACACAGAACGTGCGCGACTTCCGGGCGCCCGCCTCAATCAACGGATTTGAGGTACTGATGGGACCCACCCAATCGCGGCAAACCAGCATGAGCAGCATCAACGGTGTCTCTACTACCGAATCGAGCATCACCTACACCTACATCCTGATGGCTACTACCGAAGGTGAGTTCACCATTCCTGCCGCCACGATCACTGCCGAAGGAAAGCAACTGATCTCTAACGCTGCGAAGATAAAAGTGCTCCCTGCCGATCAAGCAGATGCTAACGCCGGCAGTGGAGGCAGCAGCCGACAACAACAAGGCAGCAGCGGACAGCGGAGCAATCAGAGCGCTGCCTCCATCGGAGCCGACGAACTGTTCGTCACAGCTACTGCCGACAAAGTCAATCTATACGAACAGGAGGCGTTTCTGCTTACCTATAAAATCTATGTAGCTGCAGTCAACCTGCGCAGCATCGACCCCAAGCTACCCGATTTCAAGGGCTTCCACTCACAAGAGGTGGAGCTGCCCAACGACCGTAAATGGAGCCTTGAACATTATAAGGGACGCAACTATCAAACCACCATCTACCGGCAGTTTGTGCTCTTCCCGCAACAATCGGGCACACTAACCATCGATCCGGCACGCTTCGAGGCGTCGATTGCCCGTCCGGTGCCGGTCTCCGACCCTTTCGATGCTTTCTTTAACGGGGGCAGCAGCTACGTAGAGGTGAAGAAGGTGCTCACCACGCCCAAAGTAAC
This sequence comes from Prevotellaceae bacterium, assembly GCA_031262085.1. Lineage (GTDB taxonomy): Bacteria > Bacteroidota > Bacteroidia > Bacteroidales > Bacteroidaceae > Bacteroides. Next base: position 19,201 of record JAISIN010000107.1, on the reverse strand, counting down.
TCTCACGGTGAAATCCTTGCCCGAAGGCAAACCGGCAGGATTCTCGGGAGGAGTGGGCGACTTTAGTATCTCGTCGACCATCAACGCTACAACGGTGAAGACCAACGATGCCGTAACCGTCAAACTGGTTATTTCGGGCACCGGAAACCTGAAACTATTAGGTAATCCGGAGGTGAAGTTCCCCGAAGAATTCGAACTATACGACCCTAAGGTCGATAATAAGTTCCGACTGACCGCTGCCGGACTGACGGGCAGCAAGGTGATAGAGTATCTTGCCATTCCCCGCAATGCCGGAACGTTTAAGATTCCCGCCGTGACCTTCAGCTATTTCGACCTCAAAAGCAAAACCTATAAAACGCTGACTACCGAAGCGTACACGCTCAACGTAGAAAAAGGACAGGGTAACGCCACCGAGACCATAGCCAACTTCACCAACAAGGAAGACCTCAAGGTGCTCAATGAAGATATCCGCTTCATCAAGCAGAACAAGGTGACGCTTCACCCGCGTGGCGTATTTTTCTTTGCATCGCTCACCTATTGGCTCATCTATCTCGTACCCGCACTGGTGTTTATCCTCTTCTTCATGGGCTACCGCAAGCAAATTGCTGCCAACGCCAATGTGGCAAAGATGCGCACCAAGAAAGCCAACAAGGTAGCAGTACGCCGACTGAAGCAAGCCGGTAAGCTGCTGGCGGAGAACCAGAAGGATGCGTTCTACGACGAGGTACTGAAAGCGCTGTGGGGATACATCAGCGACAAACTCAGCATCCCCGTGTCGCGCCTCTCGAAAGACAACATCGAAGAGGAGCTGCGCAAGTATGGCGCCGGCGATGAGGTGGTGAAAGCGTTCCTTGCCGCCCTCGACAATTGTGAATTTGCACGCTTTGCACCGGGCGATGCCAATCAGGCAATGGACAAAGTGTATGCCGAATCGCTGGCTATCATCAGCAAGATGGAAGGAAGCATTAAGAAATGAAGAACAAAGCATGAAGGTATGAAGAAAATATTCCTGTTTATACTCTGCTTGCCGATCGTCGCAACGACCTTCGGACAAAACGCAGCAACAACCACAACCGTAACGAAGGCGACTGCCGACAGCGCCTATCTGCGCAACGACTACACATCTGCCATCGAACAGTATGAAGAGTTACTCAAGCAGGGTGAAGCGCCCGAACTCTATTACAATCTGGGCAATAGCTACTATAAGTCGGACAACATGGGTCGAGCCGTCTTGAACTATGAACGGGCACTGCTGCTGGCACCCGGCAATGCCGACATCCGTGCCAATCTGGAGATTGCTCGTGCAAAGACTGTCGACAAAGTGATTCCCGTACCCGAGATATTCTTCGTGGCATGGACCAAGTCGCTCATCAATCTGCTCGGCGTCGACGAGTGGGCAAAGGTAGGCATTGTTGCCTTCCTCCTCGTGCTCGTATCGCTCTGCATCTATCTGTTTGCCAAACAAATGGCATGGAAGAAAACAGGATTCCTCGTTCTCGCAGTCTGCATCGTAATGACGCTCCTTGCCAATATCTTCGCTTTCCAACAAAAACGCAGGCTGACCCAGCGCAACGATGCCATTGTGTTGACACCCAGCGTGACGGTGCGCAGCACACCCAGCGAAAGCGGTACCAGCTTGTTTGTCTTGCACGAAGGACGAAAAGTGGAGATCAAAGACCGCACCATGCGCGAATGGTCGGAGATTCAGTTGGAAGACGGAAAGGTGGGCTGGGTGCCTGCCGAAGCCATCGAGGTGATATGAAGATGCGCGTGGGCTTTGGGTTCGACGTTCACCGGCTGGTGACCGAACGCGAATTGTGGCTCGGCGGTGTACGTATTGCCCACGAAAAGGGGCTGCTGGGACACTCCGATGCCGACGTGTTGATACATGCCGTTTGCGATGCACTGCTGGGAGCTGCCAATATGCGCGACATCGGCTATCACTTCCCCGATACCGCTGACGAATACAAGGGCATCGATAGCAAAGTGTTGTTGGCAAAGACGGTGGCACTGATCGCACACAAGGGCTACCGGATAGAAAACATGGATGCAACGGTTTGTGCCGAGCGTCCTAAACTCAAGGAGCACATACCCGCCATGCAGCACACGCTGGCAACGATCATGAACGTCGCACCCGACGATGTCTCCATCAAAGCCACTACCACCGAGAAGCTCGGCTTTACCGGTCGCGAAGAGGGCATTGCTGCCTATACGGTTGTCCTGATTACAGGCGACTGACTTACATAGATTCGGTTAACGTATAAATCCTTTTAAAGTATGAAGAAAAGAGATTTGCTACTATCTATTGCTGTGATGGTTACGATTACGGCAACGGCACAAACGGAAGTAACGGCGGGCATCACGCGAGGTAAGGACTACGGAGTAACTTATATCCTGCCGAAAACCGAAATAGAATTGACGGTAACGGTTACCCGTCACACTTATACCCCCGGTGAGTTTGCCCGATATGCCGAACGATACTTGCGGCTGACGGATGTATCGGACGAAGAGGCTACGTATTGGACTTTGAACACCGTAACAACGGCTGTTGCCGGAGTGCCCGACCCAAGCAAGGTCTACTTCGTCAAGATGAAAGATAAAACGGTGGCGCCGCTTATTGAACTGACCCAAGACGGCATTGTTTGCTCTATCAACATGCCGCAGGGCAGTGCCCGACAGCCCCTGCCGGTGCGAAAGCCGACAACCGAAGTTACGGCAACCCATCCGGATCCGCGCAGCTTTCTCACCGAAGAGATCCTTCTGGCAAGCTCTACCGCTAAAATGGCAGAGCTGGTAGCCAAAGAGATCTATACCATTCGCGATACCCGCAATGCTTTGACGCGGGGAGAAGCCGACAGCATGCCCAAAGATGGCGAACAACTGAAGCTGATGCTTGCCAATCTGGATGTGCAGGAACGTGCCCTGACCGAGATGTTTGCCGGCAAGACCACCAACGAGGTAAAAGCCAAAATTTTCCGCTTGGTGCCCGAAGAGATGACAGAGCATGTACCGTTTCGCTTTTCCCAAAAGCTGGGCATACTCGATAGCGACGATCTTGCCGGCGAACCGGTTTATCTCACACTGACCGACTTGCACGCGATCATCATTCCGCCGCCTACACCCGGTGACGATAAGAAGAAGGGACTCGACGGCGTGGCTTACAACGTACCCGGACGGGCGCGGCTCACCCTGCAATACCAAGGCAAAGCGCTGTACGACGACGAGGTGCCTGTCACTCAGTTTGGCATTACCGAATATCTGGCGCCCGTATTGTTTAATAAAAACTCTACCATCAAGGTGCTATTCAACCCCGACACAGGCGGGTTACTGAAAGTCGACAAAGAAGAAAATACAAAATGATGAAAAAACCACTCCCCTTCTTGTGGATGATGCTGTTGCTACTGTCGTGCACCGACGGCAGACAGCAAGTCCATGTCCGTTTCCTCAACGAGAACGTGGCATTTGCCGCCTCACAAGTGAGGCGGGCGCTGGCAACTACCGATTCTACCGGTAAAGTGTTGAATCCCGTTACCTTGAACGACGATGGCACCGTTTATTATTGTGGCTACTCCGATTGGCGGAGCGGGTTCTTCCCCGGCTCGTTGTGGTATCTGTACGAGCTGACAGACGACACCCTCTTTCTGACGCAGGCACGCAGATACACGCAATCCATAGAAAAGGCAAAAGACCTGACGTGGCATCACGATGTAGGCTTTATGGTAGGATGTAGCTTCGGCAACGGATGGCGATTGACCGGCGACACGACATATTCGGCAGTGATTGTACAGGCTGCCCGTTCGCTTGCTACCCGCTTCCGACCCGCAGCCGGAACCATACAGTCGTGGGACGTCACCCGAGGCTGGCAGTTGCAACGAGGCTGGCAATGTCCGGTGATTGTCGACAACCTGATGAATCTGGAGTTGCTGTTCGAAGCGACCCGTCTGTCGGGCGATTCTGCGTTTTACCGCATAGCCGTGTCGCACGCCGACCGCACACTGAAGGAGCAGTTCCGCCCCGATGGTAGTTGCTATCATGTCGTCGATTATGACCCGGTCACCGGCGAGGTGCGCAGCAAGCAAACCGCGCAGGGATATTCCGACGAATCGGTCTGGAGCCGCGGGCAGGCATGGGCAATCTACGGATATACGGTGTGCTATCGTGAAACGGGCAATCGTGCCTATCTCGATCAGGCAATCCGCACGTTCGAGTTTATGAAAAATCATCCGGCTATGCCTGCCGACCTGATTCCTTACTGGGATATGTCGGCGCCCCGTATACCTCATGAGTTGCGCGATGTCTCTACGGCTGCCTGCATGGCTTCGGCTCTTTACGAGTTGTGCACGTTGCACATTCCGCAAGCCGAAGCATACAGAGCGTATGCCGACCGCATCATGGCGTCGTTGGCTTCACCGGCTTATCGTGCCGTAGCCGATAGCAACGGTAACTTCCTGCTGATGCACTCGGTGGGCAGTATTCCGCATGGTGGCGAAGTAGATAAGCCACTCAATTATGCCGATTATTACTTTATTGAGGCGTTGAAGAGGGGACGGAGATAGGTAGCTGCATCTATACTCTAAAAGAGTGTTCCTTTCACCGTATCGAGCATCCCCTTCTGACGAATACTATCTAAATCGGCTTTCACTGCAACCGTCAGTCCGGGAATCACATTCAGATCCTCACCCCAGATAGAAGTCGCTGCCAATACGCCTTGAGCTATCTGCTGTGTATCGTCGGTAGCCCAAAGGTTGGTCAGCAGTTGCATAATCTCGGGGGCATCATTGGGTGTAATCGGCGCACCGTCGGCGCGCACACCTCCTTTATAATAGGTGATGATGGCAGCCAGTCCCAGTACCAATCCGCGCGGTAACTCACCCTTTCGTTGCAGATAGGTCTTCAAACCGGGCAGGTCGCGCGTTTGATATTTGGGGAATGAGTTCAGCATGATGCTGGTGACAGCGTGGTCGACAAACGGATTGTTGAATCGTTCGAGTACATCGCGGGCAAACAGCTTCAGCTCTTCTTTCGGCAAATTAAGGGTCTCCATCAACTCGTCGAACATCACCTTCTGTATATACTTCCCGATAACGGGATGTTGGCAGGCATCGCGTACAATGTTTACGCCCGAAAGGTAAGCCACCGGCGACAGTACCGTGTGCGGACCGTTGAGCAGTGTCACTTTGCGCTCGTGATAAGGCTCTTCGGAGGTAACAAACAGCACGTTCAGCCCTGCCTTGTCGGCAGGAAACTCCTTGGCAACGCTTTGCGGAGCTTCGATCACCCAGAGGTGGAACACCTCGGCTTGCACCACCAGATTGTCGTCGTACTGCAACTTCTCCTTGATGGCAGCAATCTCTTTGCGCGGAAATCCCGGCACGATGCGGTCGACCAGCGTGGCATACACACCGCAAGCTTCGGTAAACCATGTCTTAAACTCCTCGCCCAATTGCCACAAGTCGATGTACTGATAGATCGTCTCTTTCAACTTGTGCCCGTTCAAGAAGATAAGCTCGCAGGGGAAGATGATCAACCCTTTGCTCTTATCGCCGTTGAAGGTACGGAAGCGGTGATAGAGCAACTGCGTAAGCTTGCCCGGATACGACGAAGCCGGAGCGTCGGTCAGCCGGCAGGCGGGGTCGAAAGCAATGCCCGCCTCCGTAGTGTTGGAGATGATAAAGCGCATCTCCGGCTGTTCGGCGAGCTTCATAAACGCATCGTTCTGCGTGTAAGGATTGAGTGAACGGCTGATGACGTCGATCAGGGTGAGGCTGTTCACCGTTTCTCCTTTGTCGAGACCTTGCAGGTTGACATGATACAGGTTGTCTTGCGCATTGAGCAGGTCGACCATGCCCTTTTCGATGGGTTGAACCACCACAACACTGCTGTTAAAGTCGGTTTTCTCGTCCATGTTGTAGACAATCCAGTCTACAAAGGCACGGAGAAAATTCCCTTCACCAAACTGAATGATACGTTCCGGACGCTGTGCCTTCGGAGCCGTTTGCTTGTTGAGTGCTTTCATTGCTTGAAATTGATTTTTTAATTAGATCGTTTCTTGTTTAAAACTTAAATATTACAAATAAATGCCGCAAAGATAATGATTATTTGGCTTCTCCAGCTAAAGTAGCTACTTTTGTGTGCGTTAACGGTTAAGAAAGCGTAATCAATACATCCTTTTAAAAACAGATAAAAAATGAAGAACTTTATGGACGAGAACTTTCTGTTGCAAACAGAAACTGCGCAGAAGTTGTACCACGAGCATGCGGCAAAGATGCCGATTATTGATTATCATTGCCACCTCATCCCGCAAATGGTGGCAGACGACTATCAGTTTAAATCGCTGACCGAGGTCTGGCTGGGGGGCGACCACTACAAGTGGCGTGCCATGCGTACCAATGGCATCGACGAACGCTACTGCACAGGCAAGGATACCACCGACCGGGAGAAATTTGAGAAGTGGGCGGAGACCGTACCCTACACGCTGCGAAACCCGCTCTATCATTGGACCCATCTGGAACTGAAGACGGCTTTCGGCATTGACAAGATTCTCAATCCCGATACGGCACGCGAGATTTACGACGAGTGCAACGCCAAACTGGCACAACCCGAATACTCTGCCCGCGGGTTGATGCGTCGCTATCACGTGGAGGTGGTGTGCACAACCGACGATCCGGTTGATTCGCTGGAGTATCACATTGCTACCCGCAACAGCGGATTTGAAATAAAGATGTTGCCCACTTGGCGTCCCGACAAAGCGATGGCAGTAGAAGTACCTGCCGACTTCCGCGCCTACATGGAGAAACTCAGCGAGGTGAGCGGGGTTACCATCAGCTCGTTCGACGACATGATGGCTGCTTTGCGACGTCGCCACGATTTCTTTGCCGAGCAGGGATGCAAGCTCTCCGATCATGGCATCGAGGAGTTTTATGCCGAGGAGTACACCGATGCCGAGATTCGCGCTATATTTAATAAGGTGTATGGCGGAACCGTTTTAAGTCGTGAAGAGATGCTGAAGTTTAAATCGGCTATGCTGGTTCTGTTTGGAGAGATGGATTGGGAAAAGGGGTGGACACAGCAGTTCCACTACGGAACCATTCGCAATAACAACACCAAGATGTTCCGTTTGCTGGGCGCCGATACCGGATTCGATTCTATCGGTGAGTTTGCCACTGCCAAAGCTTTGTCTAAATTACTCGACCGCCTGAATAGCGCCGACAAGCTGACAAAGACCATCCTCTACAACCTCAACCCGTGCGCCAATGAGGTAATTGCTACCATGGTGGGTAACTTCCAGGATGGAACCATTCCGGGTAAGATTCAGTTTGGTTCGGGTTGGTGGTTCCTCGACCAGAAAGACGGCATGGAGAAGCAGATGAACGCACTCTCTGTATTAGGTTTGTTGAGCCGGTTTGTGGGGATGCTCACCGATTCGCGTTCGTTCCTCTCTTATCCGCGCCACGAATATTTCCGTCGCACACTATGTAACCTGCTCGGACGCGATGTCGAAAACGGCGAGATCCCCGTGTCGGAAACGGCACGCGTCAATCAGATGGTGGAGGATATTAGTTATTATAATGCCAAGAAGTTCTTCCTATTTTGAATGCATCGGCATTTACCGGAAATGTCGGCACTTGATACTGTGTTCGGGGCAGCTTTATACTGTACTTGAGTTAATTTCTTCTTAAAACGAAGAATCTTTTTGCAGTTTTTTTGTAATTATAGCCCCTGTCATGAAAAATTTCGTTAGTTTTGCGCCCAAATTCATATTCGGCTTTTTTAATAATTATATATAATATTAATGTAGTAAGATATAATAAGATAACGAAATTGCAATGAGGAGAATAAATAGATTTGTAGGAGTTATAGCATTGACCACTTGTGCACTCCTTACTTCTTGCGTATCAAGTAAGCGTGTGGCATACTTGCAAGATTTGGGTACCGACGTACCACAGTATACAGAAGCCTATGAGGCACACATTATGCCCAAAGATTTGCTGACGATTTCGGTAAGTACCGATGACCCGGAAGCAGCAGTACCTTTTAATTTGATCGTCCCTACTGCGCAGACCACGCTGACGCAGAGTGGTAGCATCTACTCGCAACCCATGTTGCAGAACTATTTGGTAAACGACAATGGCGAGATCAGTTTCCCTGTATTGGGCACCTTGAAAATCGGGGGCATGACCACTCATGAGATTACCGACATGATCGTAGCCCGCCTGAACCAATACCTGAAAATGCCGCCTATTGTAACCGTCAGATTGGTGAACTATCGGGTTTCTATTATGGGCGAAGTGGCTCATCCGGGTACCTTTACGGTTCCAAACGAACGCATCGGCTTGTTTGAAGCCCTCTCATTGGCAGGCGACCTTACCATCTACGGACGACGCGACAATGTACGCATCATCAGGCGTTTGGACGACGGTTCGCAGAAGATCATAGAGATGAATCTGAACGACCAGAACATTATTCATTCCCCCAACTTCTACCTGCATCAGAACGATGTGATTTATGTAGAGCCTAACAAAGCCCGTCGCCAAAGTTCGGATGTAGGTTCGGCTACGACGTTGATGGTTTCGATAACCTCCATTCTGATCTCCATAGCAAGTTTGGTGTTTAATATTGTAAAATAACGACTCTTATATTAAGTATATTGAAAGCATGGAACAGCAGCAAATAACAGACAATGTTCAAGAACAAGATTCAATAGATCTCATTGAGGTCCTATATAAGCTATTAGACCATTGGAAATGGTTCGCCATCACCGGTGCTATTGCTGTCGTATGCGCATTCTTTTATGTGCGTATGGCTACTCCTGTCTATCAGGCTACAGCGTCGATTGTGGTGAAAGACACCGAAGAGGGAAGCAGCAAAAACCTCGACGACCTCTTTTCATCGTTAGGTTCGAGCAGCTTATTACCTTCGGATGCCCGCATCGAAGACGAAATGGAAATTCTCCGTTCGCGCTCCATCTTGATTGGCGTGGTGAATGATCTGAATTTGCATACCATGTACGAGATGAAAAGCGGGTTCTTTTTCAATAGCGTGGTAAACTCTCCGATAAAAGCCGAGCTGAACCCCGAATCGATGGATACCCTGCGCGCTCCGCTGGAGCTGATGGTTACGCACGAGGGAGAGCGCTACAAAGCAGTAGCCCGACAGGGTGATAAAGAGATGGTGACCGAATTTCCGAATTTCCCCGCGTTCTTTAGTACGCCTGCCGGATGGTGTACGTTGATGCTCTATCCCGACCAAACCTTCGAGTACGATGTGAAGGTGACTATTATCCGCCCCTCGGATGCTGCCAAGTACTATGCCAATAACTTGTCGGTAGCTACCACCTCTAAAAAGACCTCGATCATCAATCTGACCTTTAAAGATACCGACAGGCAGCGGGCGCAAGAGTTTCTGACAAAGGTGATCGAAGTGTACAACCGCGAAGCAATGGAAGATAAGAACAGAGTATCTGCCAACACCCTCTCTTTCCTCGAAGAACGGTTAGACAGCATCAGCAGCGAGCTGGGATTTGTCGAAAAGCATATCGAACAGTACAAACAGCGTGAGAACTTGAGCGACCTGAAAGCCAACATGACGCTCGACCTGACGACCAACAGCGAATATGAGAAACGATTGCTCGATGTAGAGACACAACTAAGCATGACCAACTCCATCTATCAACATTTGCAAGATAGTCGTAACCACTTCTCACTGATTCCTATCAATATCGGTGTGGCTGACGCCGAACTGTCGGGACTGATTGGCGAATACAACAAGCTGATTCTGGAGCGCGAACGCTTGATGAACTCCATGAAAGCCGACAATCCCGCCATCGTTAATCTGGATATTAAAATATCGGCATTGCGACGGAATGTAATCAGCTCGGTGAACGGTGTGCGCGACGGATTAAACATCGCACGTGCCGACCTTAAAAAGAAGACCAGCTACTTCACCAGCCGTATCGGCAACCTGCCTACGCAGGAGCGTGAGTTTAACAATATCGACCGCCAGCAGCAAATTAAAGCCAGCCTTTACCTGATGCTGCTCGAAAAACGCGAGCAAGCTGCCATCTCGCTGGCTGCTACCATGGCAAAGGCACGCACCATTGATGCACCGCTCACTGCCGACAATCCCATCGCACCGCGCCGCATGATGATCATGGCAGGAAGCTTGTTGCTGGTATGGATACTTACCGGTGCCTTCATCCTCTTCGGCAATGTGTTCCAGAAGCATATCGTTTCGATGGAAGAGATTGAGAAGACCAAGATACCCATTATCGGTATCATCCCCACATCATCGAACGGAGAAGGGGTGAGCGAAAATAAGAACGGCAGCATGGAAGAGGCGTTCAGGCGCATGCGTACCAACCTGCGCTTCCTGACCGAAGACGGTAGTAAAAAGAGCATCCTGATTACGTCGACGTCGGCACACGAAGGAAAGAGCTTCATCGGCATCAATCTGGCTATGACGCTGGCTTTCCTCAATTGCAAGGTGTTGCTTGTAGGATTGGATATTCGTCGCCCCCGCTTGGGCGATCATTTCAAGCTTGCCAAAGACCACAAGGGTATGACCAACTACTTGGCAGGCGATACCGATTTGAAGGATATTATATATAAGTCGGACATAAACTCATGCCTCGATGTAGTTCCTGCCGGCGCTATCCCTCCCAATCCGGCAGAATTGCTGGAACGTCCCAAACTGCAAGAGGCTTTTACCTATTTCCGTGCACACTACGACTATATCATTGTCGACTCGGCACCGGTGGGCATTGTGAGCGATACGCTGTCGTTGAGCAAGGTAACCGACTTTACGCTTTTTGTAACGCGCATAGGCAGTAGCTTGAAAACTTCTTTGTTTGGCATCGTAGGTCTGCGTCAATCCGGTCAGTTGAATGATATTTCGCTGGTGGTCAATGGCGGTGATAAGGCCGAAAAACGTTACGGCTACGGTAGCACCCGCTATGGGTACGGGTATGGCTACGGTTACGGTTATGGGTATGGCTACGGTTACGGTTATGGTAGCTACAACAAGGAAGGCTATGGCTATAGCGATGAGAGCACCCCGAAGAAGAAGAAAGATAAAAAGGCAAAGAAAGCTTAGACGCCTTCCCGTATCGGTGAGGCTTGAAGCAAAAAAGGTGGTTCAAAAGAACCACCTTTTTTTGTGTCTACCTTCTTCGGGTGAAACGCTATTTCCGTCGTACACCTCCCGAAAAGTCTTATTGCTTCGGACCATCTGGTAGATAATGCCCCAGTCGGGCAATCCGCCCAGGTTGCGATCGTCGATAAATATATCGACCTTCAGTTTGCGCGTGAAGTTTTCGTCTTGCGGTTGTTCTTCGGGATAGTCGCGATTGACAGCGTAAAACTCTAATCCCCGCTCCCGACACCAAGCTACGGCTTCTTCCAACAGTTCGCCTTCGCGTACGGTCCATAGAATCAACCGATGTCTTTCTTCCTGCAACTTCTTTAACGTATCAATGGCAAAAGGAATCTCCTTACCTATGGACGGATAACGATGTTCTACAATGGTTCCGTCGAAATCTACAGCTATTAACATGAATTCTAATTAAAATTGATTACCAGTTTATCCATCGCTTCCAGTCGACCTTCTCGAACATGGGAGCAAACGTGATGTCGGTGATAGCCTCGTTCTTTCCCAGCAGGAAGCGGTCGACAAATGCCTCCACCTCGGGGCGTTGCGCGTCGGGTACCATGCAGTGTGGATGTCCACCCAGAATGGAGAATCCCATACGGTTGGCTATGCCGAACGTTTCCCACACCTTGCGGGCAGCTTGGCACGACACATATCCTGCTTCGTCGGCGAGCCATTCGTAGTCGGTATTTCCCAATACGAGCAGCGCACGCGGTGCGATAAGCGCACACAGCTCGTGGTGGTCGATGGGCAGCCGGTCGACATTCTTCTCCTTAAATTGTGCCATACTCTCCAGAAACCATGCGTAGTTGGTTCGTCCCAGCGTCTCTACATTGCCCAATGTCTCGGATACACGCCACGCAGCAGCTCCTCCGCCGCCGGGTTCCTGTGCAATGGTCAGTGCGATGCGCTCGTCGAGTGCACCGGCGAAGAGCGCCATCTTCCCGGCAAACGAGCATCCCGATACAGCCAAATGCTTCAAGTCTATTCGGCTTTTGCTACCCAGCAGCTCCAGTCCGTCGATGATGCGGCTGACGCCCCACGGCCACGCGCTGTATGCGCCGATCTCTTCCAGTTCCGGATAGAGGCGGTTGATAGGTTCACTGCCCCGCTTTTGTGTATGCGACATGACTTGGGTGAAGTTGAAGGCTATCTGTGCCACGTTTCTACCGGTAAAGATGTCGGCAGGCAGACTGCCGCTTCCCTGTCCGATGCCGATAATGGCAGGATAAGGGGCTGCGCCTCCGGCAGGATAGGTGATGTGTGCACTCAGTCGGAGGGTTTGTCCGTTTCGGGTTACCTCTACGATCAGCGTGTCGCCGTCCATGCTTGCGCGGATGTTACGACGGTCGACAGCGGGCTTCTCGCCAATTTCGTAATGCTGCAGCTTCTGAATAATTTCGGCACGGTGACGGCTCCAGTCGGCAAAGTCGGTAGAGCGTCCGCTACCATTGCTCCAAGCGAAGGGATCAGGCAGCGTTTCGATAGCAGGGAGTTGGTCTAAGGGGGGCATGGCAGGAGCCGGAACGTCGGCGCCTCTGTTTTCAACATCATACACCAACGGCAGTGACGACACGGCAGGTACTGCGATGGAGGCTTCGAACGTGCCGGCAGGCAGTCCTTCCGTATCTTTCAGGTTGGCATCCATGGGGTTGTCTGCCCAAGCATAGCGCACCGACACCGGCCATCTGACGGCGCGGCTCCACACCTTTACTTTGTTGGCTGCGATGGGGGTTGCTTCGGCTTCGACATATTTACCGTCGGTGCCGGCAACCACAAATCCGCGCAGGCGCAGGTTGGAGTAGATGCGCGATCCGTCGGTATCGAAGGTGAGGATGAGACTTCCGTCGCGGGCTGCTTCCATACCGACAAAGCGGGGACCATAGCTGACGAAGCCCGTCTCGCCGTAGGCTACGCGTCGTGCCTGCAATGCCAAGCGGTAGCCCACGTCGCGTTTGTTGAGCGGATGTATATCGTTCCATTCGCCCAATCCCAGTGTCACAATCATGCCTGTGTGCGGGATGCCGAGCGAGCGGCGTTGTATGTCGCGTGTCACAGCCCAGCTACTGCCTGCCTGATAGCGTTCGGGCTTCATGAAGTTGGGCAGCTGCACGTATAATACGGGCAGGTCGGGGTTATCGAAGGTGGTTCGCCACGTGTCTACCAATGCTTCGAACCGTTTGCCGTAATTCTTTTGTCCGGCATTGGATTCGCCTTGGTACCACACGACACCTTTAAATCTATAGGACTTTGCCGGTGCAATCATGGCATTGTAGAGAGCAGTCGGGCTGTTTTGTCCCGGTGTGGGAGGCATCTTGAAGCTTGCTCCGCCGCGTCGTTGCATCATGAAGGACATGGCGGGCGGGTTGTCTAATCCGATGCTGTATTTCCAGTCGCCGGTAAGATCGATGCTTTCGTCGCCTACCATCAGTTGGTAGGGCTTCTCTTCTACCCAGCCTCCGCCACGGGCGTTGCAGGTCAGTCTGATGGCAATCACATTTTTCCCTGTTTGGAGCACTCCGGCAGGGATGGCATATTTTCGTGGCGGATACTGATAGCCGGTGCTGCCCACAAACTGCCCGTTGACGAATGCCGAATCGCTGTCGACCATCGTTCCCATGCGCAGGTAGCCACTCTTCCCGTTCCATGAGGGGGGTAGTTCGACAGTTTTGCGTAGCCAGATGACTCCATTGTTGAACACCACATTCTTTTCACTTAGGTATCCGGGCATATAGATCTGTGCCCAGTCGGTATCATTCCAGTCGGTGCGCATCCACTTACCGGCTCCGGCATCGACGGGTTTAGGCTGCTCGCCGGCGGCGGGGGCACTGGCTCTGCCGCGGGCACCCTCCCGGAGCTTGCGCATGACTTGCTGCGCACTATCTTGCAACGCACGGTCGGTGAGCTGTTGCAGTTGCTCGGCAAGGTCGGGAAATTGCTTGGCAGCTTGCGGACTGAGCCAAGCCTCGATGGGCGATCCTCCTACGCTGGAATTAAACAGCCCGATGGGTACTTTGAAGTGTTCGTACAGATACTTGCCGAAGAAGTAGGCAGTGGCAGAGAAGTTGAGTATGTTCTCCTGCGTAGCCTCTTTCCAAACGCCTTGCAAGTCGTCGGCGGCTCCGTCGACGTTATAGCGCAGCGCTGTTTTGAAGTGTCGGATCATGGGGTTGTCGATGGCAGCGATCTCCTGCGGAAACATTTCGGCTACGCGTCCCATCGGGGTTTCCATGTTCGATTGTCCGGAGCAGAGCCACACCTCTCCGATGAGGATGTTGTCGACCTTGAGTTCGTTGACGTTCAAGGTGTACGGTCCTCCTGCCTGTTGTGCCGGCAGTTCAATCGTCCAGTGTCCGGACTTGTTTGCCCGTGTCTTGGCGGTTGTTCCCATAAACGAGACGGTTACCCGTTCGTTTGGATCAGCCCATCCCCATATCCTGATGGGTTCGTTTCGTTGAAATACGATGCCGTCGCTGATCAGTTGGGGCAACCGCACTTTGGCTTGTGCGGGCAATGGCGACAGCAGAAGCATTGTCGTACAGACAATGAGCCATTTGTGGAATGATACTTTCATTGGTGAATATGAGATTTAATATTGAGGTTACACATCGCTATACATTCGGGTCTTTGGCATATTGGCTCGGACTCATCTTGAAGTGCTTCTTGAAGACTTCGCGGAAGTACTTGGCATCATTGAATCCGGTCATTTCGGCTATTTCCGTCACACTGCGCTTCTGTTCTTTGAGCATTTGAGCGGCATGTTTCAGGCGTATGAGGCGTATGAAGTCGGCAGGCGCCTGTCCGGTCAGCGCTTTCAGCTTGTTGTAAAAGCTGGTTCGGCTCATATAGAGGAGGGTACATAGGGAATCGACGTTGAAGTCGGGCGTGGTGAGGTTCTCTTCTACATACTTCCGGATGGAGGCAATAAATTTGCGGTCGAGGTCGGTACATTCGGTGCATGCTTCTTCCTCTTCGACCACCTCCTCTTTGGGTATTTCCAGATTGACATACCGCCGACGCAGCAACATTCGGTTGTTGAGGATGTTGGCAATGGTGGCACGCAGGATACCTATATTGAAAGGTTTCACGATGTATTCGTCGGCTCCGGTTTTCAATCCGTCGATGATGTTCCGGTCGTCGTTCAGCGCAGTGAGCAGAATAATGGGTATGTGCGATGTCTCCATGCTGTTTTTCAATATCCTGCACATCTCGTCGCCACGCATTTCGGGCATCATGACGTCGGAGATGATGAGGTCGGGCATCTCTTTGCGTGCAAACTCTAACCCCTCTTTTCCGTTGCTACACACCTGTACGGTATAAGTTTCCGACAGGGTGTTGAGCAGGTACGCGCGCAGTTCGTCGTTGTCTTCGACCACTAAAATGCGCGACTGTGTTGTTCCGTCGACAGCCGATCTGATGGGTGGTGGCGGGGTGTTGGCAGTTACCGGTGTCTCTATGGGTACACCTGCATTCGAGTAATCGGGATTCGTCTCTGCCGGTATGGGGATAGGCAGGCGTTTGGCTTTGTTCTCTCCTTTGAAACCTTTCGGGAATATGATCTTGATGTAGGTACCCTCTTTTTCGACGCTGTTAAAGATGATTTTTCCTTTGTGCAGTCGTACCAATTTCCATACCAGCAGCAGTCCGATGCCGCTTCCGGTCACTTTGGAGTTGATGGCATTTCTGCCTCGGAAGTGATTGCGGAAGAGCTGTTTTTGGTCGGATGTGGGTATGCCTATGCCGGTATCTTTCACCTCGATGCTCCAATGATTGGACGTAGCGCTAATGTTAATGTGTATGCTGCCATTGTCGGGCGTATATTTCAGTGCGTTTGAGATGATATTTTTCAGAATGGAATCCATCTTATCCTTGTCGAACCACACGTTGAGGTATCCTGCCTCGTTCTTGTAGGTCAGGTTGATGTGTTTCATCTCGGCAAACGATCGGAAGGCGTCGATGGTTTCGTCGATGTAGGCACTCAGTTCGTATTCGGCAGCATAGACGGTGTTCGAATAGGTGTCGGCGCGTTCAAAGTTGATCAGGTTGGTGGTGAGCCTCAGCAGTGAGTTGACGTTGCGCAGCGCTATTTTGACATTGCTCTCGCCGTTTTCGGTAAGCGTCTCTTTCTCGCTAATCTCCTCGAGCGGCGCTTTGATGAGGGTGAGCGGCGTGCGAATGTCGTGGGCGGTGTTGACAAAGAAGTGTATCTTGTCGTCGGATACTTTGCGCTCGCGCCGCATGTTGATGAAACGTTGTATGACAATAATGAACCCTATTGCCATCGCCACATAGATGATCCATGCCCACGTGGTGCGCCAGAAGGGTTGGCTGATGACGATGTTTATCGTTCGTTCCGCCAGCACGATGCTTTTGTCTTCGCTCGATATGGCTCGTAGCCGCAACAGATATTTACCCGGGCTGAGGTTGTTAAAGCGTATGCGCTGGTTGGAGTCGGGCATGCTCCACCGGTCGTAAAACCCTTCCATCTTCCACGAAAAGAGCGGAAGCGACGGGTTGTCGAAGTTGAGGGTATTGACATCTATCGAGAAGATGTTTTGGTTGTATTTCAGCCTAAGCGTTTCGGTTTTGTCGATGGGCGCCGTCAAGGGTGAGTCCTGTTCGTTGGGATAGACGGTTTGGTAGAAGATGCGCAGTTCGCTAAGCAACATTTTGGTGCTGTGCGTAACCGGCAACATCATGTTGCGTTTGAACTCTACTGCCCCGTCGGTACTTCCGAAGATGAAATCTCCGCGTTTGAGCAGTACGCCCGACTGCGGGTTGAAATGTTCGGTTTTCAATCCCTGTGTTCGCGTCCAGTTGCGGAAGAGTTGCTTCTGCGGTTCGTAGCCGGTCAGTCCGCGGTCGGTGCTTATCACGAACCCCTGCTCTCCGTTGCTGAGTATGGTGTTGATGCTGTTCGACAACAATCCGCAATTGTCTTTATGATAGTATTTGTACTGCTGTGTGCGCAGGTTGTACTCCACGAAGCCCGCGTTGTTGGTGCCTATATAGAGCACCGTGTCGCCCATTTGACAGAGTGAGGTGACATACGACGATTCGGTATTCAGCGGTATTTCCCGAAACGTTCTGCTCTTTTTGTTCAACTCGAACAGACCGGTGGCTGTGCCTACCCACATCGTATTGGCATCTTTCTCCAGCAAATCGGTGATACCGTTCAGCCCGGGTACCAGCTGCAGTCTTTTCTTCTTGTAGTCTAATACTTTGAGGTTATAGTATCCGCCTGCCCATATTTTCCCTTCCACATCGGTGGTGATGGTGCGTATATATTTGTCGTGGTGTATGCTGTAGGCTTGGTAAGATTCGGGGGTGAGGGGTGTGATGGCGAAATCGCTCTTGCGTATTTCGTAGATGGTCGACGTGTATCCGGCTGCCCAGATGATGCCGGGTACTACTTCGTGCAGGGTCAGGAAGATGTGGTTTCGGTCGGTCTCGCCGGGCTTGTTGTACAAAATGGCTTTCCAACGGTCGGTGCGCGGGTTATAGATACTGATGCCGTTGTTGGTGGCATACCAGCAGTCGCCTTCGCTGTCTTCCATGATGAAGTTGACTTGATTGTTGACTATCGACTGGTCGTTCCCTATGGAGTGCTTGATCCATTCATAAGCAGTGTACTGGTTGTTGCGTACAGTTATGCCTACCGGATAATTCGACATCCAGATGCGACTTCCGTCTATATACACGTCGTGTATGTTGTTTCCGTTCATGCCGTTGTAACTGTTGTTGTCGGCAACGATGTAGGGGTCGCATTGATAGGTATCGGTATTCATCTTGTACACACCGGCTCCGTTGGTGGCAATAAGCACTTCGTGGTCGTTGTAGGTGCGTATGCAGGTGATGCTGATGTCATTCAGATCGGTTGTTTGCTGGATAAGCGTGTGTTGCTTCAAGTCGTATACATACAAGTCTTGCAGCAAAGCAGCGATAAACAGCTTGTTCGATGCGGGGTGCAGGCAGATGGTTTCGATCTGCGCTTTGAGTTGGTCGAGTTGCCGGTCGGGAACGATCTCTACTTGTCCCTCCCTCCACTCAACAAAGGATGCTCCCCGGTCGGTCCCTACGATATAGCGCGTGTCGTCTATCTGTATCATGCACGACACACTGCCTTCGACCGGATTGTCGATTACGGATGCTTCTCCGGTCGTTGAATCGTACAGATAGAAGTGCCGGTCGTGACAAAGCCATACCCGACTGTGTGTGTCGATAAATGCAAAGGTAACGGGGTCGGGAGCCGGTGTAAAAATGTTGTCGGGTAGTTTGTATACAAGACGGAACCGGTCGGTGTTGGCGTCGTAGCGAAACACGTATCCTTTCCTGCCTATTTCCCACAGCACGCCGTCGTTGGCAGTATATAGCCAACTCAAGTGCAGCATGGAGTTGATCTCGGTATCACCGTCCAGCAGTTTGTAGTTTTTAAAGTAAGTCCCGTCGTAGCGGTCGATGCCGTAGCGTGTAAGAAACCACAAGTATCCTTCCGGTCCTTTTTGAATGGCGTATACTTGCTGGTTGCTTAAACCGTCTTCTACCCCGATGTATCTATAAGTCTGGGCAGAACAGATAGAACTGAAGCATAGTAGTATGAACAGTACTTTTGGCATTTTTGATATTTGTTTCATCTCGTTGTGCAGTTAGGGCGTTTCCAGTAATCGGGTAATTGTGAAATTGCGACAAATATACACTTATAATCAATAACTATGATAAATATTCGTAAGAAAATAGACTTTTTTAAGAACAAAATAGGGAAGATAGTTGTTATTGAGCGCTTTTTACTTGTATGTAATAGACTATGCTTTCCGTCCGTAGCGAAGACTGTTGTGTGAACGTACCGGCAGAATTACGAATCGGCAGAATCATGTTGCTGCGGTCACCCTGATATAATGCCTCTAACGCCCCCGAATACGAACGTTCATGTCGGCTCATAATGGGTGTCCAACGGTGGTTGTACGCCCGTCTAACGGTCGTTGGTCGCGCGTCTAAAGACCGGTGGTCGCGCGGCCAACCACCCTTAGTCGGGGTAAAAAAGGGCAATTTAATAATT
>JAISIN010000112.1 GCA_031262085.1 Prevotellaceae bacterium | reverse complement strand
GTGACGCTCTTCGACAGCAAGCCCCATCCGGGCGGACTGCTGCGCTACGGCATCCCCAACTTCAAGCTCGACAAAGCCGTCATCGACCGCCGCATGGAGCTGCTCAAAGCCGAGGGCATCCTATTCAAGATGAATACCCCCGTCGACGTGCTGCACCTCCCCGCCGGCTTCGACGCCTACGCCATCTGCACCGGCACCCCCACTGCCCGCGACCTCTCCATCCCCGGACGCGACCTGCGGGGCATCTACTTCGCCCTTGACATGCTCGACCAGCAGAACCGCCTCCTCGACGGCGAGACCTTCCCCAAAGAGAAGCTCGTCAACGCCAAAGGCAAGCGCGTGCTCGTCATCGGCGGCGGCGACACCGGCAGCGACTGCATCGGCACCTCCATCCGCCACGGCGCCAAGAGCGTGACGCAGATCGAAATCATGCCCATGCCCCCCAAAGGCAGCAACCCCGCCACCCCTTGGCCGCAATGGCCGCAGGTGCTCAAAACCACCACCAGCCACGAAGAGGGATGCACCCGCCGCTGGTCGCTCGCCTCGACCCGCTTCATCGGCAAGGAGGGCAAGCTCGTCGGCGTGGAGGTCGAAGAGGTGGAATGGACGACCCCTGACGACGGTAGCCGCCCCGTCATGCAACCCACCGGACGCAAGGAGGTGATCGACGCCGACATGGTGCTCCTCGCCATGGGCTTCCTCAAACCTGAACAGCCCGCGTTCGCCCCGAACGTCTTCGTCACCGGCGACGCCGCCCGCGGAGCCAGCCTCGTGGTATGGGCACTCGCCGACGGACGACGCACGGCACAAGCCATAGACAAATATTTAAGCAAGTAAACAAACAACATCATGTGTGGAATCGTAGGTATCTTTAAGATACAACATCAGACCGAAGAACTTCGGAAGAAAGCCCTGAAAATGGCGCGCCGCCTCCGCCACCGCGGACCCGATTGGAGCGGCATCTACGTGGGCGAGAACGCCATCATGGCGCACGAACGCCTCTCCATTGTCGACCCGCAATCGGGAGGGCAACCCCTCTACTCGCCCGACGGCAAGCAAGCCTTGGCAGTAAACGGCGAGATATACAACCACCGCGACATCCGCGCCCACTACGCCGGACGCTACGACTTCCAAACCGGTAGCGACTGCGAAGTGATCCTCGCTCTGTATCGCGACAAAGGCATCCACTTCCTCGAAGAGCTGAACGGCATCTTCGCCTTCGCCCTCTACGACGAAGAGACCGACGACTTCCTCATCGCCCGCGACCCCATCGGCGTGATTCCCCTCTATATCGGACGCGACCTCGACGGCAAAATCTACTGCGCCAGCGAGCTGAAAGCCCTCGAGGGCTTCTGCGACGAGTATGAGCCGTTCCTGCCCGGACACTATTACCTCGGCAGCGAGGGCAAAATGGTGCGCTGGTACCAACGACAGTGGATGGACGCCATGCCCGCGCAGCCCACCGACGGCAGTGGGCTACGGGCAGCTCTCGAAGCCGCCGTCCACCGCCAGCTGATGAGCGACGTGCCCTACGGCGTGCTCCTCTCGGGCGGATTGGACAGCTCCGTCATCTCCGCCATCGCCAAGAAGTATGCCGGCAAGCGCGTGGAGACCGACGGACAGAGCGATGCATGGTGGCCGCAGCTCCACTCCTTCGCCATCGGCTTGAAGGGCGCTCCCGACCTCTCGAAGGCGCGCGAGGTGGCAGATTACATCGGCACCGTACACCACGAAATCAACTATACCGTGCAGGAGGGATTAGATGCCCTGCGCGACGTGATTTACTTCATCGAGACCTACGACGTGACCACCGTGCGCGCCTCCACCCCGATGTACCTGCTCGGCCGCGTCATCAAGTCGATGGGCATCAAGATGGTGCTCAGCGGCGAGGGCGCCGACGAAATCTTCGGCGGCTACCTCTACTTTCACAAGGCTCCCACCCCCGAAGCGTTCCACGAAGAGACCGTGCGCAAGCTCTCCAAGCTCTACCTCTACGACTGCCTGCGCGCCAACAAGAGCCTCTCGGCGTGGGGTGTCGAAGGTCGCGTGCCCTTCCTCGACAAGGAGTTCCTCGACGTAGCCATGAACATCGACCCCGCCCTGAAGATGTGCCCGGGCAAGACCATCGAGAAGCGCGTCGTGCGCGAAGCCTTTGCCGACATGCTGCCCGAAAGCGTGGCGTGGCGACAGAAAGAGCAGTTCTCCGACGGCGTGGGCTACAACTGGATCGACACCCTCAAAGCCCTCACCGCCGCCGCCGTGAGCGACGAGCAGATGGCATCCGCCGCCGAACGCTTCCCCATCAACACCCCGCAAAACAAGGAGGAGTACTACTACCGCACCATCTTCGAGGAGCACTTCCCCGGCATCTACGCCGCCCGCTCGGTACCCAGCGTGCCCAGCGTAGCCTGCTCCACCGCCGAAGCACTGGCGTGGGACGCCGCCTTCCAAGGCAAGAACGACCCCAGCGGTCGCGCCGTGCGGGATGTGCACGAGGAGGCGTATTAACGATTGAGCTTTGCCGTATATATATATATGGCAAACGGCAAAATTACCGCATATAGAGGGTGTGTCAAAAGAACTAAATCTTGTTTTGACACACCCCTTAGTTTGATCTGTTCGGTAGCGATTATTCTCTATCGACACAACCTTGAGAAAATTCCGTCTCCATCTGTACGCGTACTTTTTTCGAGGATATCGCCGTCATGCCGTAAAAAAGCCCTGCTTAGTCATCGCCTCCAGCAAGGCTTTGGAGAAGTATTCACTGTCGGCTTTCGTGTAGCGCACGTCGGTAAATACTTGTGCGAGCGTCTCCTTATGATTCTCGAGCACGAATTGCCGGTTTTCGGGAAGCGCTTCCTTGTCGGCATACAAACGATCGATGGCTTCGGAAGTATAATCGTGATAGTACTCTTCGTGTACGACAGCTTCTAATGGCAATCTGTCGGTTTGTGACGGTGTTTCATCGGGATACCCTACGGTAATGGTGGTGATGGGGAATACCAACTCGGGCAACTGCAACGCATCAATGATCGGTTGCGGGTTGTAGGTGGTGGTGCCTAAGTAACAAATACCCAAACCGGCTTCTTCGGCAGCTACACAAAAGGTTTGCGCTGCCAGTAGGGTATCAATCGATCCGGTAACAAACCATTCGAGGTTGTTGTAGCCGGGTAATGCTTTGCGTTGTTCGCACCATCGGCTGAATCGGCGCAGGTCGATGCAGAAGGTCAATACCACCGGAGCAGTTTGCACCATCGGCTGGTTGAAGTGAGCCGGAGCCAATGCAGCCTTGCGGGCAGCATCACGGGTGATCACAACGCTATATGTTTGCATATTACCTACGGTGGAGGCGCGGCAAGCCGATTCCAGCAAGTCGTTTAGCAGTGTAGCAGGAATATCCTGCCGGCGATAACGACGAATGGTTCTTCTTGTTTTTAAAGTGTCCATATCTTATTTATTCGGGTTATATAAATTTCTGCATTCAGATTGTTATTTCTCTTTTCAAGGCTCTATCAACCATCGGTTCACCGTCCGCTCTTTCTCCGAGAACTCCGCTCCTACTTTTACCACTTTACGGGTACCTGTTGCATAGGAAATGGCATACCCTTTATCATTGATCTGTTTCAGAGCATCTTCGGCGGTGCCGCTGTTCATCATCTTAAATTCAAAGACATAAATGGTGTCGGGCGTTGTCACCACCAAGTCGGCGCGACCTTGAGCGCTCGCTTGTTCCATTTGTGCGTATTGTCCCAATAGTCGGAAGAGTAGGAAAAGCACTGATTGGTAGAAGTCTTCGTTACGAACTCCCCCCTCTTCCCTGCTGTAAGGTACACTGGCAAAAAGCGAACGTATGCGGTTCATGAAGGAATCGACATCGCCGGCATACAACTCTTTCAAGAATGCTTTAGGCATGAACTCTGATGTTTCGGACGCAGGAGCATATTCCAATATCAAATTTTCATAGAACCCATACATTACCTCTTTGTTCGGAAAACCAAGAGTATAGGTTTCAAACTCGTCGTCGTATTCTTTAATGGTGAGGTAGCCACTCTGATACAAAAAAGGTATCAAGTTGCTCTGACCCACGCGGAATTGTTCAATATCACGCTCGCGCGCCCAAACGCCACGTTCGATATAGGATGCAGGAAGCCCCTGCTTCCTAACGAGCTTGACAAGTGCAGTAGGAGTACCCGTCTTAAACCAATAACTGCGGTAAGCCTTCGTATTTAACACATTTAATACGCTAAACGGATTGTACACATCGGGACTTTCAAAAGCAAAATGATAGCCGTCGTATCGCTTCTTCATCTCAGCAACAGCCTCCGGGTATGTTTGCTTGTTCTTCTTAGCCAATGCGTGCAACTCGGGTTGGAAGTTGTGCAACAGCTCTTCCTCGGTGATGCCGCAGATGCCGGCGTAAACTTCTTGCATACTAATGTCGTCCAATTGGTTCAACTGACTGAACACATTGAGATGGGCAAACTTGGTGATGCCGGTGAGGAAAAGAAATCTCAGATGTGCATCGGCAGATTTCAGGACGGCATAGAACCCTCCCAGATAGTCATAGACAAGTTCATGCAAGTCGCTCTTATCGATCGTATCCAGCAACGGCTTGTCGTATTCGTCGATAAGTACCACAACCTTACGACCGGTTTGTCGGTGTGCACGCTTGATTAAACCATCCAAACGAGCGGCAGGAGTCTCGTCGTCCGGATTCTTACCCCACTCTTGTTCCAAATCTCGAAGATTGGTATTTAATGTGCTCATGAAAGATGCCACATCGGTGACTTTGCCCACATTCATATCCAAATGAAATACGGGATACTGAATCCAATCCTTTTCCCTTTCGACAATGGCTAACCCTTCAAAGAGTTCTTTCTTCCCTTGGAAGTAAGCTTTCAGCGTAGAGAGAAACAGGCTCTTTCCGAAACGACGGGGACGGCTCAGAAAGTAGGGCTTTCCGGTGGTGGCTAATCGGTAGATATAGGCGGTCTTATCTACGTACAGATAATTGTTTGTACGCAAATATTCAAAGTCTTGTATGCCTATCGGCAATATTCTGGAAGTTTCCATCACGAGATTGTTCTTGGTTGCTCCTGCAAAGAACGGCATTTTATTCTTTATAACCAATTTATTTATGATGAGTTACTCTTCTTGTTCCAACCAAATGGCAAAGAATGGATTCTTCATATAGCAGTCTGGACGGGCGGCTAACCACCGCTTTGTCAACTACCGGATGCGCACGTATGTGGTCTATATGGTTACCAATAAGCTCTGCCGGGTGTGGGAGGTGTGATATAAAAGTTAGTCTGACAACATAAACAGATTTTCCTTTTGGAAAACTTTATTAGTCCATTAGATCATTTAATAAACTAATTATAAACGATATAACTATTAACTTCGGAAAACTCTTGCCTGTTAGTAACTTTATTATCTATTTTGTTTGGTCTACCCAAAATTCATCCGTAGCTTTGCAACGGAATAGAAAAGGCAATTTGCAACACTAAATATTCACATAAGAAACAGAACATTTATGGTGAAAAAGAAAACTTACTCTTACGAAGAAGCTTATGCAGAGACCCTGCGATACTTTCAGGGTGATGAATTAGCAGCCCGTGTGTGGGTAAACAAGTACGCCGTCAAAGATTCTTTTGGTGTCATCTACGAGAAATCGCCCGAAGACATGCATTGGCGCATAGCTAACGAAGTAGCTCGAATCGAGGCTAACTATCCCAATCCGCTAAAGGCGGATGAACTATTCGGATTACTTGATCATTTCAAGTACATTGTACCACAAGGAAGCCCTATGACCGGCATCGGAAACAACTATCAAGTAGCATCGCTCTCAAACTGTTTCGTTATCGGCATAGACGGCGAAGCCGATTCTTATGGCGCGATCTTTAAGATTGACGAAGAACAAGTACAACTGATGAAGCGACGCGGCGGGGTTGGACACGACCTCTCGCACATTCGCCCCAAGGGTTCGCCGGTAAAAAATTCGGCGCTTACATCTACCGGACTGGTGCCATTTATGGAACGTTATTCCAACTCGACCCGCGAAGTGGCGCAAGACGGACGACGCGGTGCTCTGATGCTAAGCGTATCCATTAAGCATCCCGATTCGGAATCGTTTATAGATGCCAAGATGGTCGACGGGAAGGTAACCGGCGCCAATGTATCCGTCAAATTAGATGATGCTTTTATGCAAGCAGTCATCAGCAAAACGCCTTACCGGCAGCAATATCCCGTAAATTCGCCCAAACCCATTGTCGTAAAAGATATCAGCGCTACACAACTTTGGAAAAAGATTGTCCACAATGCATGGAGATCGGCTGAACCGGGCGTACTCTTCTGGGATACCATCCTGCGCGAATCGGTGCCCGACTGCTATGCCGACTTGGGCTTCCGTACCGTATCGACTAACCCGTGCGGCGAAATACCTCTCTGCCCCTATGACTCGTGCCGACTGCTCGCCATCAACCTTTACTCTTACGTAGTAAACCCGTTTAAGCCGGATGCCTACTTCGACTTCGAGCTTTTCAAAAAGCATGTTATGCTGGCTCAACGCATCATGGACGACATCATCGACCTTGAGTTGGAGAAGATTGAGCAGATTCTCAAAAAGATAGACCACGACCCCGAAAACGAAGAGGTGAAATACACCGAACGCCACCTGTGGCAGAAAATCTACAAGAAAAGCGGACAAGGACGACGTACCGGCGTAGGCATTACTGCCGAAGGCGATATGCTGGCTGCACTCAATCTGCGCTATGGTACCGAAGAGGCAACCACTTTCTCCGAAGAAATACACAAATGTGTAGCGCTAAGCGCTTACCGATCGTCGGTCAATATGGCACGCGAACGCGGCGCCTTCGAGATCTACGACAGCACACGCGAACAGCAAAACCCCTTCATCGACCGACTGCGCAAAGCCGATCCCGAATTGTACGAAGAGATGCTCAAATACGGACGTCGCAATATTGCGTGCCTCACGATTGCTCCCACCGGCACAACCAGCCTGATGACGCAAACCACCTCGGGCATCGAACCCGTGTTTTTGCCTGTTTACAAGCGTCGTCGCAAAGTGAACCCCAACGATACCAACGTGCGCATTGACTTTATCGACGAAACAGGCGATGCTTTTGAAGAATACATTGTGTTCCACCCGAAGTTTGTTACTTGGATGGAAGCGCAAGGGCTGAATCCTGCCAAACGATACACGCAAGACGAGGTCGACGCGATGGTAAAACGCTCACCTTATTATAAAGCAACCGCCAACGATGTGGATTGGATGATGAAAGTCAAGATGCAGGGACGAATTCAGAAATGGGTCGACCACTCCATCAGCGTAACCATCAACCTGCCTACCGACGTAGACGAAGAGTTGGTAAACCGTCTCTACATAGAAGCCTGGCGTTCGGGATGTAAAGGCTGTACGGTCTATCGCGACGGTTCGCGCTCGGGCATTCTACTCTCTACCAAGGAAGACAAAAAGGAGGAGCTACCTCCCTGCAAGCCGCCTACGATTGTCGAAACCCGTCCGCGGGTACTCGAAGCCGACGTGGTACGTTTTCAGAACAACAAAGAGAAGTGGGTAGCTTTCGTCGGACTGCTCGACGGGCATCCCTACGAGATCTTTACCGGTGTGTTGGACGACGAAGAGGGTATTATCCTGCCCAAAACGCTGATGACCGGACATATCATCAAAAACGTAGACGAGAACGGCAGCAAGCGATACGACTTTCAGTTTCAAAACAAACGAGGCTACAAGGTCACCATCGAAGGATTGTCGGAGAAATTCAATAAAGAGTATTGGAACTATGCCAAACTCATCTCGGGCGTATTGCGTTACCGGATGCCTATCGAACAGGTTATCAAGTTAGTCAGCTCGCTACAACTCGACAGCGAGAGCATCAATACTTGGAAGAACGGCGTAGAACGTGCCCTGAAGAAGTATGTGCTTGACGGTACCGAAATACGCGGGAAGAAATGCCCCAACTGCGGAAGCGAATCGCTGGTTTATCAGGAAGGGTGCCTGATATGTAAAGCCTGCGGTGCATCGCGATGTGGATAGCCTGCCGAATTCACAAACGTTTGCAAAGCAATTTAAGCCACAATACTTTTAATAGCTGCGTATGGGTGCCGAAGTTTACCTAAACTTGCATCCATATTGCAGTTATTTTTAAATCTATATAATATGAACCTAATTTTTCATATAGAATATCGCACAAGCTGGGGCGAGGAAGTCAGAATAACAAGCTCTGCTCCCCAACTGAAAGAGGTTTCCCTGCAAACCGTCGATGGCATACACTGGACGCAAACCGTAAAGGTAGATGTATTAGGAGAGGGAATGGAGATTCATTACCTATATCATATCTATCGAGATGGCAAGCCGGTACGAACCGAATGGAACGGACTGCCACGTACCCTTTATCTGAAAGGCGATGCAGGGAAAAGCTATCGCCTGATGGACAGTTGGAAAGATCTGCCCGAACAACAATACTTCTACACCTCGGCTTTCACCGAATCGCTCATGGCACATCCGCAACGCGATGCCGAGCCGCGTAGTTACCGCAAAGGGCTGCTGATCAAAGCTTATGCACCCTGTATAGACCGTGACCATTGCCTTGCTCTATGTGGCAACCAACCCGTATTGGGCAATTGGGATGCCGACCATGCCGTACCGATGAGCAATGCCAACTTCCCCGAATGGCAAATAGAACTGGATGCCTCGAAGTTGACATGGCCGGTGGAGTACAAGTTCATCATATATAATAAGGTGGAGAAACGCGCTGTCGCTTGGGAGAACAACCCTAACCGTTACCTTGCCGACCCACATCTGAAAGCAAGCGAAACCATTGCCATAGGCGATCGGTATGTTTACTTCCCGCTGCCCGACTGGAAAGGTGCCGGTGTGGCTGTTCCCGTATTTTCGCTGCGCTCGGAAAAGAGCTTCGGTGTTGGCGACTTTGGCGACTTGAGGCAGATGGTCGATTGGGCTGCCCTGACCGGTCAGAAGGTGGTACAGATTCTGCCGGTCAACGATACCACCATGACCAAGACCTGGACCGATTCCTATCCCTACAACAGCATCTCGATCTATGCCTTTCATCCCATGTACGTCGATCTATCACAATTGGGTACCCTCGACGACAAGGAGAAAATGGCAGAATTTGAACGTCGCAGACAGGAGTTGAACGCCCTGCCCTTGATAGATTATGAAGCAGTGAACCACACCAAGTGGGAATATTTTCGCCTGATATACCGGCAAGAAGGCATACAAACCCTTGTAAGCGACAACTTCCGCCGATTTTTCGAGAGCAACCGCGAATGGTTGTTGCCCTATTCCGCATTCAGCTACCTGCGCGACCTCTACGGAACGCCCGACTTCCGCGAATGGCCTGCCTATCAAACCTACTGCGCCGAAGAGATAGAAAAGCTCTGCCGCGCCGATTCTGCCGAGTATCCCGCCATCGCCATCTACTTCTATTTGCAATATCACCTGCACTGCCAACTACTCGAAGCCGGCAAGCATGCCCGCACCAACGGCGTGGTGCTGAAAGGCGACATACCCATCGGTATCAGCCGCAACAGTGTGGAAGCTTGGAAAGAGCCATACTATTTCAATCTGAACGGACAAGCCGGCGCTCCGCCCGACGCCTTCTCGGTAAACGGACAAAATTGGGGATTCCCTACTTACAACTGGGATGTCATGGAACAGGATGGGTATGCTTGGTGGATGAAGCGATTCCGAAAAATGTCAGAATACTTCGATGCTTACCGCATCGACCACATACTGGGATTCTTCCGCATCTGGGAGATACCCATCAGCGAAACCAATGGATTGTCGGGACAATTCCAACCGGCGCTTCCCCTGAGTCGCGAAGAGATTGCAAGCTATGGTAACATCTTCCGCAACGAGCTGTTTCTGCCCGACCACCGCAACCCGAACCTCTATCACCCGCGCATTGCCGCCCAACACACCGAAACCTACTATGCGCTCAACCCGTGGGAAAAAGATCAGTTCAACCGTCTCTACGACCACTTCTTCTATCATCGCCACAACGAATTCTGGCGCGACCAAGCCATGAAAAAGCTTCCGCGACTGACACAGTCGACACGCATGTTGGTGTGCGGCGAAGACCTCGGCATGATACCCGACTGCGTCCCCTACGTGATGAACGAACTGCGCATCCTCTCGCTCGAGATACAGCGCATGCCTAAAGATCCGTCGCAAACCTTCGGATTCCCCGACCACTACCCTTATCGCTCGGTATGTACCATCTCCACGCACGACATGTCGCCCTTGCGCGCTTGGTGGGAAGAAGATCCTGCCCTGACACAGCGTTACTACAACGAGATATTGGGCTACTACGGCGCTGCACCTGCCACAGCTACGCCCGAATTGTGCGAAGAGATCATACGCCGACACTTGCGCGGTCGCTCCATGCTTTGTATCCTCGCCTTGCAAGACTGGCTCTCTATAGACGGAAACGTACGCAACTCAAATGCGCAGGCAGAACGTATCAACATACCCGCCGACTCGCGGCATTACTGGCGATGGCGCATGCACCTCACATTAGAAGAGCTGTTAAAAGCCAACAACCTGAATGATAAAATAAAACAAATGATAGGATAAGGTACGTGTTCTTTTCATACCTTTGCGGCGTTTTACCAAATTAAATTAGTTATGGGAACCATTAAATGTATCGGTATTCTCACATCCGGAGGTGATGCACCGGGCATGAATGCAGCTATTCGAGCGGTAACACGCTCTGCCATCTACAACGGATTGCAAGTAAAGGGCATCTATCGCGGCTACCGGGGATTGATAACCGGTGAAATCAAAGAATTCAAAAGTCAAAACGTAAGTAACATCATTCAATTGGGAGGAACCATCCTGAAAACGGCCCGTTGCGAAGAGTTTATGACACCCGAAGGACGAAAGGTGGCTTACGATAACATGCGTGCCGAAGGTATCGACGCATTGGTAGTGATTGGCGGCGACGGATCGCTGACGGGTGCGCGTATCTTTGCACAGGAGTTTGATGTGCCGTGCATCGGCTTGCCGGGCACCATCGACAACGACCTGTATGGCACCGATACCACCATCGGCTACGACACAGCCCTGAATACCATCCTCGATGCCGTCGATAAGATACGCGACACGGCTACCTCGCACGAACGCCTCTTCTTCGTCGAAGTGATGGGACGCGACGCCGGCTTCCTCGCACTCAACGGAGCGATTGCTTCGGGAGCCGAGGCCGCAATCATTCCTGAATTCAGTACAGAAGACGACCAATTGGAAGAACTCATCAAGAACGGCTTCCGCAAATCGAAAAACAGCAGCATCGTGATTGTTGCCGAGAGCGAAAAAACCGGCGGCGCCATGTACTACGCCGAACGGGTGCGCAACGAATACCCCCAATACGAAGTGCGCGTCACCATTCTGGGACACCTGCAACGCGGCGGAAGCCCCACCGCTCACGACCGCATCCTTGCCAGCCGATTGGGAGCAGCCTCCATCGACGCCATCATGGAAGGACAGCGTAACGTGATGATCGGCATCGAACACGACGAAGTGGTGTACGTACCTTTTGCTAAAGCCATCAAAAACGACAAACCGCTCAAACCGGAACTGATACACGTCTTGAGGGAGCTTTCCATCTAACTCCACGACATAAAGCGGTGCACCCCAAAAGGATGCACCGCTTCTGTTAAACGTCAAATTTGCATAAAAAACGGCTGTGTAACAAGCTAAATGCGTATCTTTGCGCGCTTTAATTCAGAATCAGCATATTCAGGATGAAAGGATTAGCTAAACGCTGCCACTTCTCGTATATCCGGAGATGTCCGATTCTGAAGGAAACAATTGATATTCTTCGATTTAATTATTAAATAAACTATGGCAGACAGTAAAGAAAAACTCTTCCCCGAATTTCCGCCGGTATCTACCCAGCAATGGATGGAGAAAGCGACCGCCGACCTCAAAGGCGCAGATTTCGAGAAGAAACTCGTTTGGAAAACAAACGAAGGATTTAAGGTACAACCTTTCTACCGTATGGAAAACCTCGAAGGACTGAAGAGCATCGACAGCGTGCCGGGACAGTTTCCGTTCCTCAGAGGTATCAAACAAAACAATAACGAATGGCTGGTGCGACAAGACATTCAAGTGGAATGCCCCAAGGAAGCCAATGCCAAAGCATTGGACATCCTCAACAAAGGCATCGATTCGCTGGGATTCCGCCTCAAAGCAGACAACCTCAACGCCGAATTGATCGAGACACTGCTCGAAGGTATTTGTGCCGAATGTGTGGAACTGAACTTCACCACGTGCCAGAAGCATGTGGTAGAGCTTGCCAATCTGCTTACCGCTTACTTCACCAAGAAGGACTACGACCTCAAGAAGCTGAACGGCTCTATCAACTTCGACCCCATGAGTAAGATGCTGGCTAAAGGGAAAGAGAGAATCGACCTCACCCCGACAGCCCAAGCGCTTCTCGAAGCGACCAAACCCCTACCCCGCTATCGCGTATTGGGCGTAAACGCCTTGGCACTGAACAATGCCGGTGCATCTATCTATCAGGAGCTGGGTTACGCACTGGCTTGGGGCAATGAATACCTCCACCGCCTCACCGAAGCCGGCGCTCCCGCAGCCCACGTTGCCAAGAGTATCAAGTTCAACTTCGGCATCAGCTCTAACTACTTCCTCGAAATAGCTA
The DNA here is from genome assembly GCA_031262085.1 of Prevotellaceae bacterium. Classification (GTDB taxonomy): domain Bacteria; phylum Bacteroidota; class Bacteroidia; order Bacteroidales; family Bacteroidaceae; genus Bacteroides. Next base: position 6,232 of record JAISIN010000112.1, on the reverse strand, counting down.
AGTTCCGCGCCGCACGCATGTTGTGGGCGAACATTGTAGCTGCCTACAATCCCGAATGTGACTGTGCCGACGGTTCGTGCGACTGCGGATGTGGCGCTTGCGGATGCGGTGACGACGGCAAGTGCGACGAAAGCTGCGACTGCGGATGCCAAGACGGCAAGGAATGTACCTGCGGCTGTCAGGACGGCAAAGGTTGCCGCTGTGCTGCCCGGATGCACATCCATGCCGAGACCTCCTCATTCAACCTGACATTGTTCGACCCGTATGTGAACCTGCTTCGCACACAGACCGAATCAATGAGCGCCGCCTTGGCAGGTGTTGAATCAATGACCGTATCGCCTTTCGATAAGATATATGCCGACATCAACGAATTCTCCGAACGTCTGGCACGCAACCAGCAACTGCTGCTGAAGGAAGAATCGCACTTCGACAAAGTGATCGATCCCGCTGCCGGCTCTTATTACATCGAGACATTGACAGTATCTATTGCCAAGCAGGCATGGGAACTGTTTCTTGCTACCGAAGAGGCAGGCGGATTCTACGCTGCCATCAAAGCAGGCACCGTACAGACGGCTGTCAACGAGAGCAACCAAGCACGCCACACCGCTATGGCACAACGCCGCGAGATTTTGCTGGGTACCAACCAGTATCCCAACTTCACCGAGCTGACCGGCGACAAGAAACCCGTTGTTTGCGCCTGCGGGTGCAAGAGTCACGAAGGCTGCGAACCCGACTTCCCGACACTGAACATCCAGCGCGCTGCCGACCAGTTCGAGGCACTCCGCCTCCAGACCGAAGCCTCCGGTAAACGTCCGAAAGCATTCATGCTCACCATTGGCAATCTGGCTATGCGGCAAGCTCGCGCCCAGTTCTCGTGCAACTTCCTGGCTTGCGCCGGTTACGAAGTGATCGACAACCTCGGCTTCGACACCGTAGAAGCCGGAATAGAAGCTGCCATGACTGCCCAAGCCGATATCGTAGTGCTCTGCTCCAGCGACGACGAATACGCCACGTATGCCGTCCCCGCCTACAAAGCGCTCAACGGTCGCGCCCTCTTCATTGTAGCCGGTGCACCCGCCTGCATGGACGAGCTGAAAGCTGCCGGCATCGAGAACTTTATTCATGTACGTGTCAACGTATTGGAAACTCTTAGAAGTTACAATGCTAAATTATTGAAGTAATGAAACCCGATTTTAAAAACATCAATATATACGATGCCTTCCAGCCCGTGAACGGGACGGAATGGCAAGAGGCTAACGGTATCTCTGCCGACTGGAAGACACCCGAACACATCGAAGTGAAGCCCGTTTATACCAAAGAAGACCTGGAAGGGATGGAGCACCTGAGCTATGCAGCCGGCATTGCTCCGTTCCTGCGCGGTCCCTATTCTTCCATGTACGTGATACGTCCGTGGACCATCCGCCAATACGCCGGATTCTCCACTGCCGAAGAATCGAACGCTTTCTACCGTCGCAACCTGGCTTCGGGTCAGAAAGGGCTGTCGGTAGCATTCGACCTTGCCACACACCGCGGCTACGACCCCGACCACGAACGTGTAGTGGGCGACGTAGGTAAAGCCGGCGTATCGATCTGCTCGCTCGACAACATGAAGACCCTCTTCGACGGTATCCCCCTGAACAAGATGTCTGTCTCCATGACCATGAACGGAGCCGTGCTGCCCATCATGGCGTTCTATATCAATGCCGGATTGGAACAGGGCGCCAAGCTCGAAGAGATGGCAGGTACCATTCAGAACGACATTCTGAAAGAGTTCATGGTGCGCAACACCTATATCTATCCGCCCGCATTCTCGATGAAGATTATCTCCGACATCTTCGAGTACACCTCGAAAAAAATGCCTAAGTTCAACTCCATCTCCATCTCGGGCTACCACATGCAGGAAGCCGGCGCTACCGCCGACATCGAATTGGCTTATACGCTCGCCGACGGTTTGGAGTATCTCCGCGCCGGTGTCAATGCCGGTATCGACATCGACGCTTTCGCACCCCGCCTCTCCTTCTTCTGGGCGATCGGTACCAACCATTTCATGGAGATTGCTAAAATGCGCGCCGCCCGCATGCTATGGGCAAAGATTGTGAAGCAGTTCAATCCCAAGAACGCCAAGTCGATGGCGTTGCGCACGCACTGCCAGACTTCGGGATGGTCGCTCACCGAACAAGACCCGTACAACAACGTCGGTCGTACCTGCATCGAAGCCATGGCTGCCGCATTGGGTGGTACCCAGTCGCTACACACCAACGCGCTCGACGAAGCCATCGCCCTGCCTACCGACTTCTCTGCCCGTATTGCCCGCAACACACAGATCTACATTCAGGAAGAGACCAATATCTGCCGCGAGGTTGATCCGTGGGCAGGTTCCTACTACGTAGAGACCCTGACCAACGAAATAGCCCGCAAAGCATGGGAGCACATCGAAGAGATCGAAAAATTGGGCGGCATGGCAAAAGCCATTGAGACCGGTATCCCCAAGATGCGCATCGAAGAGGCTGCCGCACGGACGCAAGCCCGCATCGACAGCGGCGAGCAGACCATCGTCGGCGTCAACAAGTATCGCCTCGAGAAAGAAGCCCCCATCGACATCCTCGAGGTAGACAATACCGCCGTTCGCCAAGAGCAGATCGAGCACCTGAAAGAACTGAAGGCTCATCGCAACCAAGCCGATGTAGACCGCGCCCTCGACGCCATCACCCAATGTGTGGAGACAGGCAAGGGCAATCTGCTGGAACTGGCTGTCGAAGCTGCCCGCGTACGCGCTACGCTGGGCGAAATCTCGTATGCTTGCGAGAAGGTAGTAGGACGTTATAAAGCAGTAATCAGAACTATATCAGGCGTGTATTCATCAGAAAGTAAGAACGATAAAGACTTTGCCCGGGCTTGTGAGCTGGCAGAGAAGTTCGCCAAGAAAGAAGGTCGTCAGCCCCGCATCATGATAGCCAAGATGGGACAAGACGGTCACGACCGTGGAGCCAAAGTGGTAGCCACCGGCTATGCCGACTGCGGCTTCGACGTAGATATGGGACCCTTGTTCCAGACGCCTGCCGAAGCAGCACGCGAAGCCGTAGAGAACGATGTGCATGTAGTCGGCGTATCCTCGCTGGCTGCCGGACACAAAACGCTCATTCCGCAAATCATCGAAGAGCTGAAGAAGCTGGGACGCGACGACATCGTGGTCATTGCCGGCGGTGTAATTCCCGCACAAGACTATGATTTCCTGTACCAAGCAGGCGTAGCTGCCATCTTTGGTCCCGGCACCTCGGTGGCTAAGGCAGCTTGCCAGATACTCGAAATTCTGTTGAATGAGGAAGAAGCGTAAACGGCATCACACCATCATCGGATTATAAAAGCAGGGAAACCATTCCGGTTTCCCTGCTTTTTTTATACTGCTTATCTCCTTTGCAGAGTTATCACCCCCCCCCTCTTTCCCGAAGGAGGAATGGTGCGAAGCGACGAGGTGGTAGGTAAACAACGACAACTTTGTTGTGGAAAAATGATGCTAACAAAGAAACGCTCCCCTATACCAAGCGAAGAAGGGGGATGAGAAAAAATAGTGAGGATTCAAACTTAGAAATGTAGTACCTCTTAGTAAGAGAGCACACAACAATGATTCGTTGCGGGGGCAAAAGTAGTGTATCTTTTAGTAATTACAAAATTAAATCAACGTTTTTTTTATAAAAATGCCTTATACTCATTAATAATAAGGATTATAACCATTTGTTGGTGATTTATAATTTAGGAATTTAAATTACTATACGGAAAATAGATTGCGTATTTATTATTCTATCCTGTTTATTGTAACTAATAATAAAGAATTGTGTGCTCTCTTACTAAGAGATACTACTTCAAGAAAGCGTCGGAATCTTAAAGCAAATGCCTATAACTAATTGATATTAAGCATATTATTGCAATATCAAAGCTCCATATCTATGTCTCGTTGCTTCAAATCACTTATTTCGCACATCTCATCGCTCACTTTCTCCGTTTCGGACAGTATCGATAGCTTATTGTCGCAAACCCGGATTTTCATCGCCCTTTATCGACTGGCTGCTATACACAATTGCGACCATGAATATGCCGACATGCGCGAATGGTCAAGCCGTTCCTACAAGCTGTTTGAAGCGCTTAGTCATAAAGGAACAAATTCAACACTATTTTCCGAGCGTTGCCAATTGCTCACAGCCCTGTATCTGCTCAACGGCGAAACGGGGTTGTCTTACGAGCGTAAAACAACAGCCTTGTGCCGCACAGCGAGTGAGACGTTGTTTGCCGATTACGGCAATGAACAAACCGTTCACCATGAAAAGGAAGCACAGGAAGCACTGTTCTGTCGTTGCATAACCGACTACTATTATCCTGAAGCTGCCACCGGCGAAAGCCTATTCGATAGCTACCAAGACATCCTCAGTAGTTGGTCGGTCGCGCTCTCTGCCGACAGTTGGTCGGGATTGTCCGACCTTACCGCTTTGGCACGCCTCGAAGTGATGAACCGCAACTCTTACATGTTCAGGCATCACGAATACGACATCCAGATAGCACAGGCTTACAAGCACTACACCTCCCGAATTCTCCGACAAACCGATCTCCCCCTCCATACACTCGGAATCTTGTATGATGTAGTGATGCAAGGCAATGCCTATCCCGTTGATCGGGCATTGGCAGGCAACCTTGCCGACGAACTGCATCATCGGTCGCAAACCTTGCCGACACAAAGCGACGAGTGGCTGTATGCCATCTCCTACTATACGGATTATCGCTGCGAGCAACTCACCAACCGATTACAGGAGGAATTGATTGTAGATTAAATTCACCTGTCACTAATTATATGCATCAATTGCTTACTACACACTATTGGCTATTACCTTTTATCGCATTCTTTATTGCATTTGTGTCGGTCAGCTTGATCCACCCCCTCATGCTGAAGCTGGCTCTTGCAAAAGATATTGTCGACAAACCTAACAGTCGCAAGCTACAACGTCGCCCTATTCCCATCTTGGGTGGAGTAGCCATGTCTTTTGGCATTTTTATGGGACTGGGGTGCGTCAGTCCGTATCACAACAGCATCCTGCTGGTGGTCGTAACCGTACTCATTTGCATGTTGTATATAGGCACCATCGACGACATCATGACCATGTCGTTCCGGTTGCGACTGCTCATCGAGATTGGATGCGTACTGCTGCTGATCTACGTCGGCGGGTACGCCATTAACAGTTTTCACGGCGTATGGAGTGTCGGGAGTTTGCCCGATAGTCTGTCCATAGCCTTGACACTCTTCGCTTCGGTGGGCATCATCAATGCCATCAACTTCATCGACGGTGTCGACGGTCTCTCTTCGGGATTCTGCATCATGGCAAGCGTCATCTTCAGCGTATTCTTTTTCCTGTTCGGCGACCGCTCCATGGCTATACTGGCAATGTCTTGTTGCGGTGCTTTAATACCGTTCTTCCTGCACAATGTCTTTGGAAAGACCTCCAAAATGTTTATCGGCGACGGCGGCACGTTGGTGATGGGCATGATCATGTCGGTCTTTGTCATCCACATCCTCGACGAACAGACCGCTCATTACGAGACAGCCGAAACCGGAAATCTTGGTTTGATACCTTTCCTGATAGCCGTTTTGTCGATACCGGTGTTTGACACCGTTCGGGTCATCATCCGGCGAATGTATCATGGGAAATCTCCTTTTCAGCCCGATAAGACTCATCTGCACCACCTCTTTATTGAGTTTGGCTTTTCGCACTCCGTCACCACGGTGTGCATCTTGTTGCTCAATGTTATGGTGGTTGTGACTTGGTGGATACTCTATACGTCCGGCGCCTCTATCGACATGCAGCTCTATGGTGTGGTAATGATGGCATTTCTTTGCACCTTCGGCGTTTATTTCTTTGGTAAATCATTGTCACACAATAGTAAGATGTACCGCACGATGCGTCGTCTGGGAGTGTCCTCGCATATCGAACGCAAAGGAGTGTTCTTATGGATACAGAAAAAGTTGGATAAGGTATAATATGAACTAGAAATCTCTCACCATACCGTTTGGTAATCACAAATAAAATGCAGAGCTTTGCAGCAAGCAAAAGAACAACAGCAAGATGGAAGCTCTCAGAAAAATGCCGATAGGCATACAAGACTTTGAAGATTTACGTACAAACGACTATGTGTACGTAGATAAGACTGCCTATATCTATCGCCTGATAACCAGAGGAAAGCCTTACTT
>JAISIN010000043.1 GCA_031262085.1 Prevotellaceae bacterium | reverse complement strand
ATGCTGATGGAGTAGATTTTCTTGATTTCTTTAAAAGATTCTCCCAAGTGGATGTGCTCGGTGACCGCTTTGGCAGTACCATACAAGATGCGCTCCATAAAGGCAAGCTCGCGCGTGTTTTGCACCTCAATGATGATAATCTCATCTTTGCTGTCGCGCGCTTTAATGTCTACGCGGTTGTATTTATCATCGGCAGCTTCTTGATTACCTTCGCTCTCCAATATCTCTACAATACGAATCTTCTCGCCGATCAGAACGGAGAGGAAGCCCTCCAACACCACAAAGTTGGCTTTCTGGCGCAACAGACGCTTGATTGCCCAATCGAAACGAATATATTTGCTTGGCTCCATATTGTTTTTTAGTGTCTTAATGATTATGGGAGCAAAAGTAGAGCAAATTTGTCGGTTATACAAAATATGAAAAGATAATTTGTCGAACCTGCAATAGCGTTATTGACGAACCTGCAATAGAGTTATTGACGAACCTGCAATAGAGCTATTGACGAACCTGCAATAGAGTTATTGACGAACCTGCAATAGAGTTATTGACGAACCTGCAATAGAGTTATTGACGAACCTGCAATACGGTACCCTGTTGAAGTTGCGATTCGTTGTCGGTCATAAAGTATGGCTATTTCTCTCCGAATAGATACTCGTAATCGCGTTTGGCTGCGGGCGCAGTCCATTTTTGGGGTTCAAACCGCCAAGTGCCCAAGATCTGCGGCGTAACCACCTTATTCCGCTGAAAGTATTTGCGGAGGTAATAGCGAAAGTCGTAAGGCGACTTGTACAGCACCCGATGCTTCAGCTCGTCGGAGGAGATGCCGCCCCCTTTGATCAGCATTTCACCGCCGCCATTGGCTCGATAAGAGTTGACTGCTACGCGATAAAGGCGGTCGAGTTCAAACGGACGTCCGTCGGTCAAGCCGGTGATGGTTATTTTATTGCCCATAGGGCGGGTCACATCGACGGTGTAATAGATGCCTGCTGCCGAATCGAAATTAGAGGTATAATTTACGAAGTACGAACGTTCGCCGGTGCCTCCCAAAGGTTGTTCGCGCAGCAACAACAGGTGTTCGTCGGGTGAAAGCATACGATTGGTCCACTGATTGTACGACATTTCCAGCTCGTCGCGTATCTCACGACCGTACATCTCGATGGTGTACAGCTGATTCTCGAACGTATAAAAACGGAAGATGTCGCCCATCGTGACGTCGCCTTGGCGTATCTCCGTGTTGTACGACAGCGGCGAAGCCAGCGAGATGTCGGCATTGCACACCTCTAACTGTATCTGGTGAATGAGACTGACGAAGGCATTCGGTCCGAAGTATGCGTCGCGGGTAGAGATGGTTTTGGAGATGCTGCCTATCTTGGTCTGCACGTATGACCGGATGCGCTGCTCCTGACGCGAGAAGTATGCTTGAAAACTCTTACTGGGCGGATAGTTTTTCATCATCTCCAGATGTCCGGTTATCTCTTTGCCGACAATGGTTCCTTCGTTCAGTTTCAGTTTGATTCGGATCCGGGCAACTGCCTCTGCATCGTGTCCGGGATTGATCACGAGTACCGAATCGCCGGCAACATTCTTCACCTTCTTGCAGGACTGCAAGTGGTCGTGCCCCATCAGTACAACATCGAAGCCGGGGACTTGCTCTGCCACCTCGACGGCGGCATTCTCGCGATACCTGCGGTCTACGGTGTAGGCGTTGGCTCCGGCATGAAACAGTCCGATTAGGAGGTCGGGGTTCTCCTTCTGTTTGATGATGGGCAACCACTTGCGGGCAGTCTCCATCATATCGTCGAAACGCAATCCTGCCCATTTATCTTCGGGCACCCATATCGGGATGGCAGGAGTCACCATGCCCAATACGGCAATCTTAACGCCGTCGCGTTTCAGAACCGTATAGGGGGTAAAGTACGGTTGTCCGGTGAGGGTGTCTACGATATTTGCTCCCAGAATGGGAAAGTTGCAATCCTTTGTCCAGCGGTTGAACACGTTTTCGCCCGCTTCGATGTCGTGATTACCCACATTGCCTACGTTGTATCCCATATAGTTCAGCATGGCGGCTGCCAGATGCATAGAGGTCGTATCCACATAGTTATAGTAGTACACAATGGGTTGACCCTGCAAGATGTCGCCATTATCGAACAACAGCAGATTGTCGCCATATTGGGCGCGCTGCTCGTTGACGTAAGAACAGATATTGGTCAGGCTCGACGGTAACCGATCGTTACCGATGGAGGGTTCGGGATAGAAATTTCCATGAATGTCGCTGGTTTGGACAATCACTAATTCAACGTCGGATTTCTGTTGCACACATCCTGCCATCGACAGTAGCAGCAGCAACAAGCCTGATAGTTTACGGTAAAACATGGGATACTGGATGTATTAAAAAGTATTACAGATTTATATGGGTGGGATGCGTAAACACGAAACGTGCTCCGCCGGTATAGTCGGGATCGATCCATATCTCTCCGCCCCACTTGGCAACGGTCAGTTTGCAGATCGAAAGTCCTAATCCGGTGCCTTGAGCAAACTCATTCAGCTTCTCGAAGCGTCCGAAGATGAGATGTTGTTTTTCGGCAGGTATACCGCATCCGGTATCTTCTACGCTAAAGTATGCCAGTTGCTTCTCGTCATCTACCTGCAACGAGAGCGTGATGGTGCCATCTTGCGTAAATTTATTGGCGTTGGTAAGCAGGTTGATGATGACCTGTTGCAAGCGTTGTTGGTCGGTTTGCATGGTAAACGAATCCATGCTGCATACAAAGACGAAGCGATTATTTTTGCTGCCGGTGGTTTGCTCGACCGAGGCAAGCATCTGTCGGCACAACTGAACGACGTTGCACAGCTCGTATTCGAACGCTACATGTCCCGACTCTAAACGCGACATGTCGAGAATGTCGCCAATCAGTCGGAGCAATATATCCGAATTGACTTTGATGATATCGGCATACCCCTGCTTCTCTTCTTCGCTGATCTCGCCGAATGCCAGCACGTCCGAGAATCCCACAATGGCATTGAGCGGAGTACGTATCTCATGACTCATGTTGGCAAGGAAAGCGCCTTTGAGCCGGTTAGATTCTTCGGCTTCGTCTTTGGCTATGCGCAGTTGGTTCTCCGAAATTTCTAACTTATTCTTGATTCGCTTGGTGTGATAATAGAACGAGAGCGCTACAATAAACCCTGCCAGCAGCAGGAAGAACGCAATAGAGAAGGTCCATATCTCTTTGGTGTACTGTTCGTAGAGCGACGGTGTTTTGTTGGTCAGTTCTATTTTTCCTTTAATCTTATGGAGGTCTATTTTCCGCTCTTTCACTTGCTTGTAATCGAGAAGCATCCGATTGGGAATAAACTCGATATCGGGTTTTCCATCTCGCGGCGACTTGAGCCATTTGACGGCTTGCCGCGCCATTTCGCGCCCCACTACCCGATAGTTGGGCATCACCCCTCCAATAGCCCAATAACCCATGCCGACGGAGGTAATAGAGAAGGCGGGTATATGAGCCGACACATCCATCATCATGTAGGTGGCATTCTTCATGAAATAGCCGTCGTTCATATCGACACGCCACGTACCAATCAGCAGAGCGGTATGCTGGGGGAGTGCGCGTATCTCGTCAATCAGGTCGTATAGGGTATGATTACGCCCGTCGAGCATAATCAGATGGAGGTCGGGAAAGTTTGCCATCTCTTCTTTTACGTGCATTTGCAGCGCTACCCCTCCGTAGGTATTGTCCGAGATGAACGCGATGTTTTTCGTGTCGGGGTAAAGGTCGCGGATCAGACGGATATTGGCAGCCACGTCATACTCGTACACGAACCCGCTTTTAACGTTGTGGCTGGGCAGTTCGTTGAGTGCATCGATCGATTCGGGCACCCATGTCTTCAGGTCAACGCTCTCATCGGGCAACAGAATGGCATTGCGACTGGCAAGCGCCACCATCACAGGTATGCTGTCTTGTTTTTCTTGCGACAAGTAGGCTGTCCATGCCTCCTGCCCTATCAGCACAATCAGCGAAGGGAGGCGGCTTCCGCGATACTTGCTTAGCAGGTCGCGCATGCGCCCTTTCCACAACTTGGCTTCCGAGAAGCTTTTGCAATTCATGTTCTCCAATACAATCGGCGCATTACCACCCAAGTCTTCAAACTCGTCAACGAAATCAGACACATTCTGCGAAGTGTTTCGCGAATCGGGATTATAGGAACTAATGATCAGAATGGGGTTTTTCCCATTCACATCGTCGGATGCAAATACAGACAAACTCATCAAGAGCATGGGCAGAAGAAGCATCCGGAGCATATTCAATCTTTTCTCGAATAATATCATGCTGTTTTGTTTTGAGTGATACAACCGATCTGTTATAGTTTGACTACACCGATACCGGGGCGATCGGGCAAAGTAATTCGTCCTTTAACCACTTCCATCCCCCTGAAGCGGTCGTTGGAGATGAGCAAATTACCGTCCAGATCGGCAAAATCGACAACAGGCGATAGTTGGGCGGCAGCCGATACGGCACACGAGGTTTCGGTCATACAACCCAGCATCACCTTCATACCCAAGGCACGCGCCATGGTGAACATCTTGTGTGCTTCGCGCATACCGGTACACTTCATTAACTTGATGTTAATGCCGGTATAGGCATCTTTCAAAGGGAGTATATCTTTGAGCCGCTGCAGTGATTCGTCGGCAAAGATGGGTAGCGGGCTGTGCGCAGTGATCCACGCATTATCGTCAGGTCGGGTTTTCGACATGGGTTGCTCTACCATCACCACGCCCTGTTCTTTGAGCCAGTGAATCATGTCGAGTGCGTAGTGCTTGTCTGTCCATCCTTGATTGGCATCTACGGCAATGGGCAGATTGGTTACGGAGCGGATGGTGCTAATCATCTCTTTGTCGTTGTCGCGTCCCACCTTTACCTTTAATATATTAAAGCGGTCGGCACATTCCAAGGTCTTCTGCCGCACTACGTCGGGGGTATCTATGCCAATAGTGAAGGTGGTCGAAGGTGCTTTGGCAGGATCGAACCCCCAAATCTTGTACCACGGTGCACCCAGCATCTTACCTACCAAGTCGTGCAGGGCAATATCGACGGCAGCTTTGGCAGCCGTATCGCCAACCGACAAACTGTCTATGTAAGTCAGTATATCTTCTAATTGAAACGGGTCGTTAAAAGGAGAGAGGTCTACTTTGCGCAGAAACGTCATCACGCTCTCTGTCGATTCGCCCAGATAGGGAGGCATGGATGCTTCGCCGTATCCGGTTATGCCATCGCAGGTGATCTCCACTTGTACATCGGGGGTGGTAGTGCGCGAGTTGGTGGCAACGGTAAATACGTGCCGCAACTTCAGCTCGTAAGGGAAGAAGGTCATTTGCAGTCGTCCGACATTCAGTCCACTCTTATTGATATTAAACAAAGCAGGCGCTTCCTTACCTGCAATCTGCATTTTATCCTGCAGATTCCGATTCATGTTGCCGGTGAGGGGATACACTTTGCTTACAGCAAAAAGTTTGTCGATTGCCAGTCCTGAACCGACTGCTGCCAAAGCTGCTGTTTTAAGAAAGTTTCTTCTGGTAAGCATAATCTTATATTATAATCGATAAAACGAATTTGTCTCGGTTGTATTCAACTCTTTATCTTCCTTGTTGATATAAGGGAGTATCCGTCGGGCGAAGAGTAATCTGTTCAGATTGAACTCATCGAACAGTGGGTCGGCAGGGTCGAGACTACTGACATGCACATGACCCTGCGAATGAATAAACCGCTTGTTGCCCACATACATACCTACGTGGTCGACCCGTTCCTTCTTATCGGTGGTTGCTTTTCTACCGAAGAATATCAGATCGCCCGGTTGCAGATTGCTAAAGTCGGGAGCAATCACAATAGACTGTCCCGTGCGCGATTGCGGACCGGCATCGCGGGGTATGATGATATCGTGCATATAAAGAATCGTCCGGATGAATCCGCTGCAATCCATTCCTTTGGAAGAGGTACCTGCCCAGAGATAAGGCACTCCCATCAGGGTGTATGCGGTGCGAATGATGGAGGCTGCATCTTGCTTCAATGCTTTACGCCATTTGTGTTCGGGCATGCCCAAGTTGCGGTGCAGATAGCCCACGCGTCCATCGGGATAAGATACACGATAGAACTTTCCTTTCCGACCTTCCCACTTCAAACGATCGCCTGCCACCACGTCGGATACGGGTTGCGAATCGTCGTCCGGCTCGGAGTAAACAAAGCCGTAGTGTGCGGTGACGATGACCTTTTCGGCAAGGTTCCATTCGTGCAATTTCGCCCTGCTTACCGGCACAATGGCAGCCCGATGCACCCAACCCACGTAGCCGTCGGGCAGCTCTATCCGGTACCAATCCTTATGTTCGAGTATGCGAACGGGCATACCCAACAGTCCTTGCGTAGTCATCTCCGAAGTAAACTCCGCCTCGGCACGCATATTACACACCGACAGGTTAACAATACCGTAACCGTCGGATATAACCTCTCCTCTCTGTATGGCAGATATGGGAAGAAGCATCAGACATAGTAGAAAGATAAAAACTACAATTCTCTTCATAATCATTGAGTGTTTCGTACTTAGTGAATTAAGCGATGGCAAAGATAATGTTTTTTTCTATGCAGTATCATAATATACAATATTTTTGGGTTCATGCGCTGACTATCCGCCATGTTAGCCCCATTAGATTTGATGCGGTTGCCCTGGTCGGGAATAGTTTTCAATATTAATAAAGAATGTGGAGATGTAGTGACCGCGAAACAGTCATTTACACCTCCACGAGACTCCCGAGTATAAGTTTTATGCAATTAAAATCCATGAAAACGTCAAGTGTCGATTCACATCGAGAGAATAAAAAAGAAATCTTAACAACTAATTTGTAACCCTTCGATTCACATCGAGCGCTTACAACTAATCAAACAAAGCATACACAAACTATACTCGAAGTACATATACACAAACTACCTATTGAGACTCAAGCCAAAAAAGTCAATAAACTAAGAGAATTTAGCTACTAACTAACGGTTTTACATGATCTATTTACATGAATAACGATGCAAGTATATAGATTATATATAAAACGGCAAAATGTATCAATGACAAATGTATTGACTTTAACATTTATATGTATATCTTTGCCGCCATAAATACCCAAACAATGAAAAACAATATCCTTGCGCGCTTCATAATATACAGTTGCTGCCTGCTTGTATCGCATTCGTTGTTGGCTCAGGAACACTTTGCCGACAAGTACAATATCACCGGTATTACCATGATCGATGGTTTGCCACACAACTTCGTAGACGATATCTACCAAGACTCAAACGGATTCTTGTGGATATCGACTGCCGGCGGCGGACTGGCGCGCTACGACGGCTATGAGTTTGTGTACTTCACCCCTAACACTCCGCACTGCAAACTGCAGAGCAACTTCATCCGCAATGTGCACGAAGACCGCTTCCGGCGATTATGGATAGCCTCCGAAGGGGGCATAGACATTATGGATCTGTGTACCCTGCAATCGGTGCAACTTGCCGACCCGCAACATCTGCTTACCGACATTCTGCAACAACCTGCCACCTCTGTGATAAGCGATACGCAAGGCAACATCTGGGCGCAATGCGGCAACACGGTCTACCGCATCGCGTTCGAACCAACAGGTGTAGTAGCTACCGTACACGCACTGTCGCCTGCCAGGCTGCGCAACGAATCTATTGTCATGCGCGATGTCGACGAAGACGGAAAACTGTGGACAGGCATCGGCGGACAAATATACAAACTCGTCCCCGACAGCAACGGCTTGTTGGAACAGCAACCTTTGTCCGACCGCCTTATCTTTACTCCCGACATCAACTTTACAGACTTTCTGGCGCGCGACGATCGCGTATGGATTTCGACCGACAAAGGGCTGTTCCGCTATACCCGCAGCAACGATACACTCAAGGAGTATCTGCACCATCCCGACCAGCCCGGATCGCTCTCGCAGAACTTCCCCACCGACATGACATTCACTGCCGATAAACAACTGCTCATTGCCACCTTACGCGGCATCAATATTTACAATCCGGGAACCGATGATTTCGACCACCTCACCACCATGCCGCCGGGCAGCGGACAGACGGGATTGAACAGCAACTTCGTCAATTGCCTGCTTGTCATCGGAGAGACCATATGGATAGGCACCGAAAGCGGAGGCATCAACAAGCTCACTCCCAAACGACTGCGCATCCACAACTACCGATACGACAGAGAAGAACCTGCCAGCCTGTCGTACAACCCGGTCAATGCCATCTATGAAGACCGAAAGGGAGTGCTCTGGGTAGGAACCGTAGAGGGTGGTCTCAACCGCAAAGAGCGGGGGAACCGCAACTTTACCCACTATACCTACGAGAGCGGACACCTCATTCACAACTCGGTAAGCGCCATCACTGCCGACCGCAACGACTATCTCTGGATAGGTACATGGGGAGGAGGCATCAACCTGCTCGACCGTCGGTCGCCGCGACGGATATTGCAAACCATCACCTCGTTTCCGGAGAACCACCAACCGCTGCTCTTCGTCGGTGTGCTCACCTATGACCCCATCAACAACGGGATATGGATAGGAACCAACCGCGGACTATTCTTTTACGATTCGGAAGAGCAGAAACTGTTCTCGCCTTTTGCCAATCACGAAGCAGAACAGATACCGGGATGCATCGGCTCTATCATCGACAAGGAGGGAAATCTATGGATAGGAAGCCAACAAGGAGTTTATATTATAGACTTGCATTCGCGTTTATCAAATCGATCGGACGGAGCCCTCTTTAGTTATCGCCACCTTCCCTACAAGCTCGACGATCCCACCTCCCGACTCACCGAACGCATCACCTGCTTCTGCGAAAGCAGAGACGGCACGCTATGGTTGGGCAGCAACGGATATGGAATCTATCGCCGAAACGTGGACAAAGAAGGAGGCGAAACCTTTACCGCTTACAGCATTCCCAACGGACTTGCCAACAGTAGTGTGCGAAGCATCCTTGAAGACGAACACGGACATCTGTGGATCGGAACCAACAACGGACTGTCGTGCTATTACCCCCGCGAAGAGCTATTTATCAATTACGATCGACAAGACGGATTAGACGATGCACAATTCTATTGGAACGCATCGTGTCGCGCTGCCGACGGTATTCTCTACTTCGGCACGGTAGCAGGACTGACTGCCATCGAAAGCTTACCGATCAAAACAGCCGCCCCACAGGGACATGTACGCTTCACACGCCTGCGCATCGGCAACGAAGAGATCTATCCGGGCAGTGAGCAACTGCCTGTCGACATTGCCGTTACCCGGCATTTGTTTTTGCACGAACGCGACAAATCGTTCTCATTGGAATTTTCGGCGCTCAACTATGAGACCGACAATACTGCCACTTATAGCTACCGCCTGCTGGGGTTCGATAAAGAGTGGATGCAAGTGCCCGGAAACCGCCGCTTTGCCGGATACACCAACCTCCGACCGGGAAACTATACCCTGCAAGTGAAATATACCCCCGACGAACGGACACAGACAGAACCTATCACCGAACTGCGCATCACCATTGCACCCTTTTTCTACAAAACAACGTGGTTTCTGCTGTTGATAATCACACTGGCTATCGTCACCGTGTGGCAAATCTATCAATTGCGCATCCGCAACTTGAAACGAATGCAGCAGTTACTGGAGCAGACCGTCGAAAAGCGCACCGCCGAACTGGCTGCACAAAACCTCACCCTGAAGCAACAGAACGAAAAGATCACCCGCCAGAAGGTGCAACTCGGACGCATGACCCGCAAGATACAAGAGCTAACCTTGGACAAGATACAGTTCTTTACCAACATCACCCACGAGTTTCGCACCCCGATAACGCTCATCATCGGTCCGATTGAACGTGCACTACGCCTCAGCTACAACCCGCAAGTGATAGAGCAACTGAACTTTGTGGAGCGCAATTCCAAATATCTGCTCTCATTGGTTAACCAACTGATGGACTTCCGCAAAGTCGAATCGGGACATTTCGACATACACCCCAAGCGCGGCAACTTTATACATTTCATGCACACACTGCTCACTCCATTCGAATCGTTTGCTGCCGAACGCAAGATCACCCTGCACGCTTTCCTCCACTTGCCCCATCCTGAATTGGTGTACGACGAGGAGGCAATGCACAAGGTATTGGTCAACCTGCTAAGCAACGCCATCAAGTTTACCCCAAACGGCGGATCGGTATCGGTCTACATTGCCACCCTCAACACGTGCAGAGCAAACGAAGAACCCAAACTATACATCTGTGTAAGCGACACCGGAACCGGAATTCCCCATAACGACATTCAGCAGATATTCGACCGCTTCTATCAGTCGCAGAACCAGAAGAAATACCCCATGTACGGACAAGCCGGCAGTGGCATCGGACTCTATCTGTGCAAGCATATCGTACAACTGCACGGAGGCAAGATTACAGCGCACAACAATCACACCCGCGGATCGTCGTTCCGCATCCTCATACCGCTACCCGAAGTTCCCGCCGGTGCGCCCGATGTCAGACAAGAAGATGCAGAGACAACCGCCTTGTCTGCCAAACCGCTACCGGTCAAGGGACAATCGTCTCTGACCCTCCTTGTCGTCGAAGACAACGACGACATGCGCAACTATATCCGCTCCATTTTGCGCGAACACTATCAGGTGCTCGAAGCATGCAACGGCGAAGAAGCCCTCCGACTGCTCGAAACCACACCGGTCGATTTTATCATCAGCGACCTGATGATGCCCGTCATGGACGGCATAGAGCTGTCGCGCCGCGTTAAGCAGTCGTTTGCCATCTCGCACATCCCGTTCCTGATGCTCACTGCCAAGACCTCTTCGGAAGCCCGCTTGGAAAGCTACCGCATGGGAGTAGACGAATACCTGCTAAAACCTTTTGACGAAACGTTGCTGCTGACACGCATCGAAAACATTCTCGAAAATCGCAAGCGCTACCAACGGCGGTTTATCGACAACATGGACGTTGAAGCCCTGCACATCGAAGAAGAATCGAAAGACAAGCAGTTCATCGACCGCATCATGCAGGTGGTCAAGGAGAACTACCGCAACAGTGAGTTTAGCGTAAGCGACTTCTGCCAAGCTGTCGGCATCAGCACATCGCTGATGAACCGAAAGCTTAACAGTCTGATTGGTCAGTCTGCCGGACAGTTTATCCGCAATTACCGCCTCAACCTGGCACATGCCCTCATTCTCAAGAACAGAGAGACCCGGCAGATGAACATCAACGAGATATCCGACGAAGTAGGGTTCAGCGACCCCAAATACTTCAGCCGCACCTTTACCAAGAACTTTAACATTACCCCCAGCGAACTGCTTCAAATGAATCAATAGGCGAGGTTCGTACCACACTACTCGTATCGTATTGCCTCAATCGGATCCAAGTCGGCAGCTTTCTTAGCCGGATACCAGCCAAAGAAGACGCCGGTCACCGTGCAGACCACAAACGACAGGAGCACACTCCACATCTGAATATAGATAGGCCAGTGAGCTACGCTCTTTACAATATACGAGGCTCCGCAGCCAAATAAAACGCCGATAATTCCTCCGGTGATGCTGATAAGAATCGCTTCGATCAGGAATTGCGCCAAAATGTCGATGCCACGCGCACCGACCGACATGCGCAGACCTATCTCACGAGTACGCTCGGTAACCGATACGTACATGATATTCATAATACCGATGCCGCCCACCAGTAGTGAAATGCCGGCGATACATGCCAAAAGCGTAGTCATCAGGTCGGTGGTAGAATTGAGCATCGTACTCAGCTCCTGCTGGCTACGGATGGTAAAGTCGTCTTCCTTGCCGGCTGTCAGCTTGTGATTACGGCGCAGCAGCGAGGTCGCTTCGTCGATGGCATAGTCGGTCATATCTTCGCTTACGGCAGAGGCAAAGATATCTTGCAAGTAAGTGATAGCCAGTAATCGCTTCATGACGGTGGTATAGGGAGCCAGCACTACCGCATCCTGATCTTGTCCCATGGAGTTGTAACCTTTCGACTTGAGTACTCCCACCACGCGCAACGGTACTTGGTTGATGCGAATGGTATGTCCTACGGGGTCTTTACCTCCCGGAAATAGATTGTCGACAATGGTCTTACCGATGACGCACACCTTCGTCGCTCCATGCACGTCGGCTTCGGTAAACATCTCTCCGTTTTCGACGGAAAGTTGGCGAATGTTGAGGTACGACACATCAACTCCCGTTATCGAAGCCGGATAGTTGTTGTTGCCGGCAATGAGCTGTCCGCTTGAAGAGACCACCGGACTGACGTGATCTATAAAATTGGTCTCGTCGCGCAACGTGGCATAATCAGTCAGCTTCAACGTCTGCATCGCCGTTGGGTCTTGTCGCACACCACCCCGTCGTTCGGCTCCGGGACGAATCATGATCATGTTCGACCCCATCTCCGAAATCTGTTCTTGAATGCTGCGCTTCGACCCTTGTCCGATAGCAAGCATCGTAATGACCGATGCCACTCCGATGATGATGCCCAGCATGGTGAGGAAAGCACGCAGTTTGTTGTTAGCCAACGCACGCAGGGCTATTTTAAAAAGATTGGTTCCGTTCATTTATTTATCGATTCTGTAAATTCTGTCATTCTGCAAATTCTGATTCGGCAAGAAGTCACTCTTCCTGCGGTGCGGGCAGACTCGCCAGCGTTTCGGCAGCCGAGCGAATGTCCGAATTGGGTTTATCTTCGATCACCTTGCCGTCGCGCAGGCGGATATTGCGACTGCTGTATCCGGCTATTTCGGGATTGTGGGTGACAAATATAATGGTGCGCCCCTCGCTGTGCAGCTTCTGAAAGAGTACCAGAATCTCATACGAGGTATGGGTATCGAGGTTACCCGTTGCCTCATCGGCAAGAATCACTGCGGGGTTGTTGACCAACGCACGGGCAATAGCCACGCGTTGCATCTGTCCGCCCGACATCTGGTTCGACTTGTGTTCCAGACGGTCGCCCAGCCCTACATCCTGCAAGGCTTGGATGGCACGACGCCGGCGTTCGGATGCCGAGACCGACGGGTTGTACATCAGCGGCAGCTCTACGTTTTCGATAGAGGTGGTCTTGGGCAGCAGATTGTAGCTCTGAAACACGAAACCGATCTTTCGATTGCGCAACACGGCACGTTGCGGCTTACTCATGGTGCGCACCGAGATGCCGTCGAGCAGATATTCGCCGCTGGTAGGGGTGTCGAGACACCCCAATGTATTCAACAACGTAGATTTGCCCGAACCCGACGACCCCATGATGGTAACAAACTCACCTTCGCTGATGCTGAAGCTGACGCCACGTAAAGCATGTACGGTCTCATCGCCTACTATAAAGTCGCGGCGGATGTTCTGCAATTCAATAACTGTTTTGCTCATATCTACCTCCTTCCTGCCGGTGGTCCGGGCATGAACGGGCTACGCTCGGCAGATTCGCCGGTACCCCCGACCGGTGGTGTTACGGCTCCGGCGCTCATGGTAGCATCGAGCACTACGGAAGTGTTTTCGTCGATGCCGCCGGTAATCTCGGTTACAATGCCATTGGTAATACCCGGTTGTACGGCGTGGGCGGTAAACGTGTTACCGTTGCGCGTCCAGAGTTTATGCGCACCCTCGCAATCGTTGATTACGGCGTCCTTTCCTACCAATGGCGCAGCAGGTGTGAAGCGTAACGCACGCGACGGTACACAAAGCACATTCTGCTTGTCGACGGTGTAGATGGTGACATTGGCAGTAAGGCGCGGCTTCAGCTTGAGGTCGGGATTGGGAGCCGAAATCACAACTTCGTAGGTCACTACCGTGCTACTCGACGAGCTGGCAGCGCTCGACGTGCTTGCCGTTCCAAGTCGCACCTGTGTCACCCGTCCATTGAAGGTGTCGTTGGGATAGGCATCGACGGTGAAGCTGACGCGTTGTCCCTCTTCTACATTGCCTATATCTGCTTCATCTACATCTGCCACTACCTGCATCTGTGTGAGGTCGGCAGCGATGGTAAAGAGCGTAGGTGTCTCGAAGCCCGATGCCACCGTTTGTCCGGCTTCCACGTCGCGACTGATGACCACTCCGTCGATGGGCGAAGTGATGGTGGCATACGACAGGTTGCGTTGTGCTTTTGCCAGTGCAGCCTCGCTGCTGGCATAAGCGCTTTTGGCTTTCTGGTAGTTGTAGAGACTGGTTTCGTAGTCGGTGTCGCTGATGAGCTGCTTGGCGTGAAGCTCCTTGTTGCGCTCGTAATTCTTCTCCTGATAAGTGTACTCCGCTTTAGCGCCGTCGTAATTGGCGCGTTGCGAGGCGAGTTCGCTCTGCAAGGTAATCTTGTCCATTTCGGCAATAAGCTCACCCTTCTTTACGGTAGAATTGTAATCTACATAGATCTTGTCGATGATACCACTTACTTGTGTACCCACCTCTACTTCGGTGACAGGTTCGATGGTACCGGTTGCCGTGACCGACAGGGCTACATCTCCCCGCTTCACGGTGGTCATTTCATAGGCAATCTTTCGATTCTTTGCACTGCCGCCCAGCATCCAGTAGGCTATGCCTGCGATGGCAAGTACCACAATGACGACGATAATAAGCTGTTTCTTGTTCATATTCTGTTATAATTTAATTGTCTCCCCTTGATAAAACTTCAGTAATTGCTCGTTGAGTACGGCTGTGTATTTGGCTTGCAACATCTGTTGCTGTGCACTGAGCAGGTTGTTCTTCTCGGTGAGTAGTTCCACAGTGTTCTTCATACCCACGTTGAATTGTTCCTGCACCAAGTCGTAGCTCTCCTGCGAGCTGCGCAACTTTTCCACGGCGGCGGCATATTGCTGCTGGGCGCTGTTGGCATCGAGCCACAAGGTTTCGATGGTGCGATACAGGGTTTTCTGCTGGTCGGTAAGGTCGAGCTGACTGCTCAACAGTTGTATTTTAGCTTTGTCGACAGCGCTTTTGGTTTGACGGTTGCTAAAGATAGGAATGCTGATGGTCAATCCCAGCGAGTTGTTCCAGTTCTGCTTTATTTGTTCGGCGAAAGTGAAGTCGCTACCGTTGATATTCGACGATCCGATACCGGCAGTAAGGCTCAGCGAAGGGAGATACCCCGCCTTCGCTATACGCACTTCCAAGTCGGCAGCTTCGACACTGAGCTTGCTCGATTCGATTTCCGGACGAAGGGTGAGGGCTGCGCGATAGACATCTGCCTTGGCAGGCAAGGGTGAGAGCACATGCTCGTTGCCCAGCTCGGGGATAAAGAGATTCATCTCCACATCGCCATCCAATTCGAGAAGCTGTTTCAACTGCAGCTTGTAGTCTTGCAAGTTGGCTTGGGCAGTGACAAGCTGATAGCGGTCGTCGCTCACCTGCGATTCCAACTGTGCCAAGTCGCTGCGGGCAAGACTTCCGGCATCCAGCAGCAGCTTGGCTCGGTCGCGCTCGGCTTGGCTCACAGCGAGGGTCGATTCGCTCACTTTCACAGCCTCGGTGGCATAAAGAATCTGCACATACAGTTGTGCGATGTTCTCTTCGATGCTGTTGGCGCTCTCATCGACAGCCAGCTCGGCCATGCGATTGTTCATTTTCTGCTGCTTGATCGTCCGGGTGTTTCGCCCACCGTTGTAGAGCGTCCAGTTGAGGTTCAATCCATACGTACCGTTGTACGAAGTCTTGGTGCTGCTTGTCTGTACGTTGCCGTTGTCGTCGACATAGGTTGTCGACGGACTGTTGGGACGATTCGTCAATCGTTGGCTAATGCTTCCCGACAAGCTGGGAAAGAGCGCTGCCTGCGCCGTCTTCACATCAACGTTTGCGCTCTCCGCACTGAGGCGGTTGCGTTGCAGCGTGATGTTGTGTGCCATAGCGTAGTCGATACACAATTGCAGCGTCCACTGTTCGGGCTGCTGCGACTGCTCGGGCTGTTGTGCTGACTGCTGCTGTAGCTCGGGTTGCTGCTGCGCGCTCACCGCCAACGCAACACCTGCCAACAAAGTCATCAGGGTCAATCTTCTTACTGTAATCATACCTGTTTGTACTTTAATCTATATCAATATAATGCAATCTTCTTGCTTACTCACTGCATTATAGACAAGCTAAAAAACAAATAGTTTATGACTTCGTAGGTTAAAGAAGTTGACGCTTGGGTTAATTTAGATTAACTGCTTAGATGAAAGCCCCGCAGGGTTCTCTTTAGGTTCATAGCTGCTTCACTATGTCGATCAATGCGGCACGCACGCGCTCCGCCTCAGGTTGATTGCATTTATGAAACGGCGTTGCCACGTAATCGCTGCATACATTCAGCAAGTAGAGGGCACACTTCACTCCTTTGACGTAGTTGCTGCCGGACTTGCCTGCGGTGTAGATGGTAGTGGAGATCTGCATGACGATCTTTTGTAACCGTCGCAACGTTTCAACATTGCCTGCCGCAGCAGCATGATACATCTCTACATAAAGATGCGGAAACATGTTGGCACCGCCGTTCACACCGCCATGAGCGCCCATCAGCACCAGCTCGCCGGTCATCTCTTCGGGACCCACCAGCATAGAGAAGTCGGGACGGTCTGCCATCGTGGTCATCACGCTCTGGAAGTAGGCTGCATTGGTAGAGCTGTCTTTGAAGCCGACCACCTTCTTATTGCGGGCAATACTGCGGATGGTTTCGGGAGCGAAGTTCACCCGGGTATAGCCGGGCATGTTGCTGAGAAAGAGGGGCAGCGGGAGGCGGTCTGCCAAACTAAGATAGAACTCTGCCAGTTCGACCTGACCGGGTGCATAATGATAAGGTGGAGCCGATACTACGGCGTCGGCGCCATGCTTGGCAGCCAGTTCGGCAAGGTTGATACTTTCGCGGACACTGGTATCGGAGATGCCCACCAACAGCGGCAATCGATTTTGATTGATGCGGGCAGTCTCTTCTATCATCCGGCGACGCAAGTCGTAGCTGATGCTTTGCGCCTCGCCGGTAGTACCGAGAACGAACAATCCGTGCACACCGCCCTTGATGAGGCGTTCAATGAGATTCTCCAAGCCTTTCATATCGAGCGTATCGTTATCAAGCAACGGAGTGACAAGAGAAGGAATGATGCCCCGCAACGGGACATTCGGTTTCAAATGATTCATAGTAGTACGTTTGTTTAACTATTTATATATTTTCTTACTATCTCAAGTATTTCATTGCCATACTTCTTCACCCCTTTCTCGCCCAAGTATGGAATCTGGTGGAGCGCATATTCATCTTTAGGGAGCAGGTTGGCTATTCCCTGCATGGCTTTCTGTTGAATGATGGTGTAGACCGGCACTTTTTGTTCGGCAGCTTGGGCATTGCGCCATTTCACCAACTGTCCGTACAGTTCGCGGTGCAAGATGTCGGCTTGAACGGCAGCCGGTTCTTTGGCAGGGCGTTCGCTGCGTGCGGTGCGCGACGCCTTCTCTTTACCCGAAGACAGTTTGCTTGTATCCAATCCGAGTATGGCGCGTTTTTTCAAGAAATTGCCGACATGGAAGCCCGAGGCGGATACATATTCCATCAGTTTCTCTTTCTGTTCCAATTGCGTGTTCAGATCGCCGACAAGGGTGTTGAACTGCGTCTTCAGGAGTTTATTGTCGGTATCTACCTGCGTTTGCAGCAATGCTTGGAGCGGAAGCAGTTGCTTCCGGAAATAACCGGCTCCACTGCGGATACGCTCCTGCAACAGTGTGTCGGAGACATAATCGGCAGTGGCATTCATCAGATCGGCATAGCGCGCCATCGAGCGCTTCGCCACATCCGTCACCTCCTGTTCCCATCGCAGGTTTTCGGCTTTACATGCTGCCAGCAGCTTGGGATAACGGCGGTAGAAGTTCTCGTCGAGTAGCCGAACATAGCGTTTAAACAAGCGGTCTAACGGCATGAAATCGAAAAGCTCACCCAGCAGCCCGAAGAAGTAGTTGCGTTGCATCGTCTGCAAAGTGGCATCATCGGGAAAATGCTCCGACATCGCTTGGGTATATTGCTCTACCACTTGGTCTCTGATCATGGCAGCGCCGGTCAAGGGTCGGCTTAACACCACCCCTTCGAGTGTCTTGCAGCGGCTTAGGGCTACGTAGGTTTGTCCGTGTGCAAACGAATTGCTTACGTCGATAATTGCCCGTTCGAACGTCAGTCCCTGACTTTTGTGAACGGTAATAGCCCACGCCAGTTTGAGCGGATACTGTTTGAACACGCCCTCTTTCTCTTCGGTAATCTCTTTGGTCTCTTCATTGAGCACATATTTGGCATTTGCCCACTCCTCGTGGTGCACGGTTATCGGGTTAGCTTCGCCTTGCGGCAGCACTTCTATCCGGTCGTTCGATACCCGTACCACTTTTCCTATCATGCCGTTGTAATAGCGATGGTCGCCCGACGAATCGTTTTTCACAAACATCACCTGCGCTCCCTGCTTCAGTCGCAACACCTCGTCGGTGGGATAGATATAATCGGGATACTTGCCTTCTACCTCGGCATGAAAGGTGAAGGCTGCTCCCGGCAATTGCATCAGTTCAGTGTTGTTGATATACTTGGCTTGCCGATTATGGGTGGTCAGCCGGATATATCCGGCTTCGTGCGGCGGACGGAAGTTGGGAATACAGCGACGATTCAGTGCAGCCAACACGTCGGCATCGAATTGATTCTCGCGGATTTTATTGAGCAGCATCAGAAAGTCGCTGTCGTTTTGCCGGTACACCTTTTTCAGTTCGATGGTGCAATAGTACGAACGCTTCAAGGCGCGGCTGGAGAAGAAATAGGGGGTGTCGTAGTAGCGGCTCAGCAGCATCCACTCCTCCTCTTTGACTACCGGAGCGAGCTGTTGCAAGTCGCCTATCATCAGCAGTTGCACACCACCGAAAGCGACATCGTTGCGGCGGGTACGGCGCAATACCTCATCAATAGCATCGAGCAAGTCGGCGCGCACCATGCTGATCTCGTCAATCACCAACAGGTCAATGCTGTTCAGGATTCTGATTTTCTCTTTGCTGAAGTTGTAGCGGAATCTCTCCTTGGGGTCGGCAGCGCTAAACGAACTGTCGGGGAGATACGGAGCAAACGGCAACTGAAAGAACGAATGTATCGTTACCCCCGACGCATTGATGGCTGCAATGCCGGTAGGCGCCACTACGACCATACGCTTGGTGGCTTTCTCTTTTAGCTTTCGCAAAAAGGTGGTCTTGCCCGTACCGGCTTTTCCGGTAAGGAAAAGATGTGTGCCGGTGTTTTCTATAAACTCGCGGGCACGGGTCAGTTCAAAGTTCTCTTCCACCTAAAATCGGACTTCTATCCATCCATTACTTTTTATGCCCACAAAGATAGACAATATTCTATCATCGTCCATCGCTATGCGCAAATTTAATCATCAACACTTCTCGCTCTATCATCCGATCGGTGTTGACAGGGAAATTGAGCGATAAACATCCCTTCTTTACACCCGTCTAACGGTGGTTGGACGCGCGTCCAACGGCCGTTAGACGCGCGTCCAACCACCGTTAGACGGGCGTCCAAGCACCGTTGGACGCCAATTATGAACCGACAATATAGAAGGATGTATTCTTTGCGCGCTGGTTAGAAAAAGTATATTGAAGTGACAAGCAACTACTCATACCGCATAGAGCTTGCCGGATGAATCCGCGTAATGAGATACGACGGAGCAAGCAACATCAATACCGACACAAGTAGTGTGCCGACATTCAGCAACAAGAAGATAAGCAGATTGAACGATACCGGCACAGTATCCATATAGTACGTATCAGGGTCGAGCCGGAAAATACCCAAGCCCGATTGCAGCACATAAAACGCCAACCCGATCAGGTTTCCCCATAACATACCCTTTCCGATCAGGAAGACCGAGAACCAGAGAAAGACCTTGCGAATCGTGATATTGTCGGCGCCGAGTGATTTCAGGATACCTATCATGGAGGTACGTTCGATAATAATGATGAGCAAACCCGATACCATCGTAAAGCCCGACACGCCCGTCATCAGCAACAATATAACCCAAATATTGACATCCAGAATGCCCAACCATGCAAAAAGCTGCGGATTGAGCTGTTCTACGTTGAGTGCGCAGTAGCTCCCGCCGTAACGGTCGGTGCGCTCGCTCAACAAGTCGGCAATATGCCAAGTAACGTCGTCCAGATGGTCATAGTTTGCTATGCGCAGTTCGGCACCACTCACCTGCCCGGACTTCCAGTTGTTCAGGCGATTGACCAAATAGAGATCGGCTATCAGGAACAGATTGTCGTACTCGGAGAAGTTGGTTTGATAGATGCCGGCAATAGTCAACCTGCGGGCACGCACATTCTCCTGCACATAATAAGTATCGAGCTTGTCGCCCGGCTTCAGATGCAGTTTCTCTGCCAGCGAATGTGATATAAGCACTTGATTGCTCGAAGCCGAATCGCTGAAGTGCGGTATCTCGCCTTCGAGCAGATGATCGCGAAAGAATGAATCGTCGAACTCCTGCCCCACCCCCTTGAGCACCATGCCCTGAAAGTCGTCGGCAGTCTTGATCATGCCCGGCTTGGTGGAATAGCGTTGCACGTGCACCACTTCGGGTTGTGCGGCAAGCTCGGTCAGCAGTGCGCTATCGACCACCACCGGCTGTGTTTCGTACGAGCGCGAAGCGTCGGCATTGCCGATTTGAATATGCAGCGCGAAGCCCGATACCTTCTCGCGCACTTCGCGTTTGAAGCCTATCACCACCGACACCGTTACAATCATCACAGCCAATCCGATGGCTACCCCCGTAAGGGCAATCAGCACCGCCGGACGAGATGCCTGCCGGCTTTGACGTCGACCGCGATAGATGCGTTGTGCGATGAAATAGGAGAAACTCATTATTCTACACGCCCCGGATAACGCTCCAGCGCTTTTTCCAAGATAAAGAGGGCGCGCATCAGATCTTCCTTCTTCAGTACATAAGCAATGCGCACCTCGTTGCGTCCCGTATTCGGCGTGGTGTAGAAACCCGAAGCCGGAGCCATGAACACCGTCTGCCCTTCGTACTCGAAGTCGGACAGACACCAAGCACAGAAGCGGTCGGAATCGTCGACGGGTAACTTGGCTACCGTATAGAAAGCGCCCATCGGGATGGGCGAGTAAACACCCGGAATACGATTCAAGCCGTCGATTAAACATTTGCGACGCTCTACATACTCGTCGTACACATCGCGCATGTAATCTTCATCCGCATCAAGCGAAGCTTCGGCAGCTATCTGCCCCACCAAAGGCGGACTGAGGCGCGCCTGACAAAACTTCATCACGGCACTGCGTATCTCTTTGTTCTTGGTTATCAGTGCACCGATGCGAATGCCACACTCCGAATAGCGCTTCGATACGGAATCTATCAGCACCACATTTTGCTCAATGCCTGCCAAGTGGCAGGCAGAAATATAAGGAGAACCGGTATAGATGAACTCCCGATACACCTCATCGGAGAACAAAAAGAGATCGTACTTCTTTACCAAATCGCGTATTTGGTTCATCTCGCGACGCGAGTAGAGGTATCCGGTAGGATTATTGGGATTACAAATCAGGATGGCGCGTGTGCGTTCGTTGATCAGCTCTTCGAATTTTTCGACTTTGGGAAGCGAGAATCCCTCCTCAATGGTCGTGGCAATGGTACGTATCACCGCTCCTGCCGAAATGGCGAAAGCCATGTAGTTGGCATACGCCGGTTCGGGCACTATAATCTCGTCGCCCGGATTGAGGCACGCCAGAAACGAAAAGAGAACAGCCTCCGAACCGCCGCTGGTGATAATGATGTCGTCGGCAGTAAGGGAGATATTGAACTTGGCATAGTAGCCCACTAACTTTTCGCGGTAACTGCGGTTACCGGCGCTAGGGGTATACTCCAACACCGTGCGGTCGATGTTGCGAATGGCATCAATCGCTACCTGTGGCGTCGGCAAATCGGGCTGTCCGATATTGAGGTGAAAAACGTGTGTACCGCGTACTTTAGCGGCATCGGCAAGGGGAGCAAGTTTTCGAATCGGTGAGGCGGGCATTTCTTCGCCTCGAACGGATATAACAGGCATATAGTTGTTATTTTATCATTTGAGGCTGCAAATGTACGTCTTTTAAATTGAAAAGGTCAATTCTCCATTCAAAAAGTGGTCGACGGCATCTGCACCTCCCGTTCTACATGCACGTCGGGCACCCTGACGGAGAAGCGGGTTCCCTTGCCGAGTTCCGAAGAGACCTCCATCTTTCCGTTGAAACGTTCGACAATGGTTTGGCAGATGCTCAATCCCAACCCGGCGCCTTGTGTAAAGCTGTCGACTTTGTAGAAGCGTTCAAAGATGTGCTTTTGATCTTCTTCGGATATACCTTTACCCGTATCTTCGACAAAGAAGCAGGTCCATCCCGAACGCTCGGTGGTGTAACCAATCTTGATGTATCCTTGATGGGTAAACTTCTTGGCGTTGTTGATGAAGTTATTGATGACTTGCTTCAGTCTGACGGTATCGGTTTCGATGGTTTTGCCGTCGCCCCCGGGAAGGTCGATCAGCAGTTTTACCCCTTCGGGCATGGTAAGACGCTGCGAATCGTATATCTGCTGCATGATAAACGACAAATTATAGCCGGCAAAATGGAAGTCCATAGACCCGGCTTCGATACGTGCCAAATCGAGGATATCGCTGATCAGCGCCAGCAACAGGGTGCAGTTGATGTTGATGGTATCAATAAACTGCTTCACATCTTCGCGCGAGAAGGAATCGATGTCGCGCAACAAGTCGCTGAACCCTACGATAGAGTTAAGCGGTGTACGTATCTCGTGACTCATGTTGGCAAGGAATGCCGACTTCAGTTTGTCGGCTTGCAAAGCACGGTCGCGGGCAGCAGTCAGCTCGGCTTCGGTATCCTTGAACTTCTGAATGCTCTGACAGACGCCCAATAGCATGTAGGGTTCGTTGGCGTCGAATCCCTTGTAAGCCACGCAGTGATAGGTCACCCATTCGTATTTGCCCAATCCGTTGCGAAAACGTGCTACGCCATTGGCATCCGACAGTTCGCCCTTGCACACATTCATGAAGCCTTTCATGCCTTCAATATCGTCGGGATGTACCAGCTCCATCAGTTTATCGAGGGTGTAATCGTCCTTATCTTCTTCCTTGACATCGAAATAGTCGAGGAACTTGCCTGCCATCGTAAAGAGATTGGTTTGTATGGAATACGACCAAGGGAATACCGAACTAAATTCGATCGCCAAATTAAAGAACCGTTTATTCATTTCCTCGTCGGAAATGTTACGGCAACAGATAGCAATGCCCGTGAGCTTGCCGCCCGAATATACGGGTACCACCTCGCCCGATACGGGGAAATAGTTTCCGGTAGATACCACGAGCATAAAGGCATTTTCGGGGAAAGGAACAATACTCAACGTATCGCGCGCCTGCTTCAAGAGCCGGTATATCACGTTCTCGCCTGCCACATAAAGGCGGAAAATGGTACCGGCTGCCTTGCCTTCGTAGTTGCGCGATGTAACCGTATCATCATCCATACTAACCATAGACGCCATAGATTGATTGACGAAGTGAATACGGAAATCGATGTCGTAGGTCACCAGCCCGTCGCGAATAGAATTAAAAATATTATCATACTCATTACGCTGCTCTACCAATCGATTCTGTATCAACAGTCGCGTTTGGGCATATGTCCGACGACGCACTTCGCGGCGGCGCATCGTGTTGATCCAGAGAATAAGCAGAATGAGTAGTCCGGCAGTAAAGACATATCCCATCACTACCAGTACACGGTATCGCACCGCAACAGGGATGTTGAGTACCGTGCCGTTTCGCACATATTCCTGCGGAATACGGAAGAACTCCAATTGCTTGTAGTCGTAGATCAGTTTGCCCGGCAATTCGCGTATGCTAAAAGACGACGGCTGAACGCCACGCAATATCTGCGACACCAGATCGGCTGCCGCTTCGGTCTCTTCCAGCGGAATCACGTCGTGTACACAAAATACCCCATTGGTCAGCGCTTCGTTTTGACCGGCAAAGACAGGAGCCTTGCTGTTCTTACCGACAAAACTCATAAAGTTAGTCCATTTAGGAGCAATGGCAATACGATTGTAAGCATTCTGCGGATAGCAGATGCTGGTAACGGCGCGCATGGCGTCGTCGCCTTCTACATTCAACACATAGAGTTTATAGTCGGGATGATGTATTTTAAAACTCTGAAAAGCGCTGTCGAGGGCAGCAATACCCAGCTTGCCGGTCAGGCTATTGTCGCGCAATGCCACTATTTCGGTACGCTTGGGGAAGATGCGATAGGCATTTTCGAGCAATTGCAGAAAATCGATGCGGGTAGTATAGCCACATACATTGGGATAATCCAAACGGTCGGAAGCGGTGAATTTAATACCTGTCACCACCACAGGCAATTGGTGAGGCAATGAATCGCCGCAATGCATCAGCGAATAGAATGCTTCGTCGCCTGCGGTTACTATCACATCGGTTTCACGTTGACGGGCGCGTTCGCAGATACGACGCATAATGAGTTGCTCTTCCGGATAGTTCCAATAAGAAGCATTGAGGTATTCGACCGTAACTTTTGCATGAATGCCATTCTTCTCCAATCCGTAATGCAACCCCTCGGTCAGCTCATTGTGCCAAGGTGTACGGGTATCGTAAGATTGTATGAAAAGCACATT
Organism: Prevotellaceae bacterium; assembly: GCA_031262085.1. Taxonomy (GTDB): domain Bacteria; phylum Bacteroidota; class Bacteroidia; order Bacteroidales; family Bacteroidaceae; genus Bacteroides. The sequence goes on along the minus strand of JAISIN010000043.1, from coordinate 30,836 downwards.
GTATGCGCTTTGCTTTTCGGAGGCAATCAGCTGATTGCAAGTCAGCAAACACAACAACGTCACTATCGAGGTAAGCATAAAGCTTTTTTTCATAAACTCGTCTTTGTACTTTAATCGATTAAACAGAGATCTGTCCGTAATTGTGTGCAAATATACAAGTTTCTGTCTAATAGTAAAACAAATACTTGTATTTTAAAGCATTCTTTTCATGAATTCAGGTTTAGACAACTCCAAGCAACCTGCCATTTACGGTTGTTACAACCGTTTCAATGCCAGCTTGATGACTTGTTCGACACGGGCATCGGGTTCTTCTTTGAGGATAGCCAGCACCACCTTTTGCGAAGCCGACTGCTGAAAGCCGAGCATGGTGAGTGCGGCAACAGCCTCTTCTTGCACCTCTACGGAGGCGGTGTTCAACAATCCGCTCAATCCGGCAGCATCGGCAGAGGCGGCGGCTACGGTACCTGTCTTTATCTTATCTTTGAGGTCGACAATGATGCGCTGTGCGGTTTTCAGTCCGATACCTTTGACGCTCTTCAGCAACGTAGCATTTTCGGTGCTGATAACGTTTACCAGCTCGGTAGGCGAAAGAGCTGAAAGTATCATCCGTGCCGTATTGCCGCCAATGCCCGACACGGATATAAGTAGCAGGAACAGTTCGCGTTCCTGCCGCTCAGCAAAGCCATAAAGCTGGTATGCATCTTCACGAATGGCTTCGTAGATGTAAAGTTTGCACTCTTTCTTACCTTGAATCGCTGCGTAGGTGTTCAGAGAGATTCCGGCTGCATATCCTACTCCATGGCACTCTACAACAGCAAGGGTCGGAGTAAGTTCGGCTAATGTGCCGCGAAGGTATTCTATCATGCTTGTAAGGAGTTAGAAAAAGAATCGCACCACATCATTGAAGTTTGCCCATACCAACAAAAGCACAAGCAGCGCCATGCCGACCATTTGTGCACGCTCCATAAACTTATCACTGGGCTTGCGACGGGTAATCACTTCGTAGAGCAGGAACAACACATGCCCCCCGTCGAGCGCAGGAATAGGCAGGATGTTCATAAAAGCAAGAATGATGCTGAGAAATGCCGTCATGTACCAGAATTGATGCCAATCCCATGTAGCCGGAAAGATGCTGCCAATGGTACCAAATCCGCCCAACTGCTTGGCGCCCTCTTTGGAGAAGACATACTTCATCTGTGACACGTAACCCATCAAGGTCTCTACTCCCAGCTTGATGCCGGCAGGGAATGAAGCGAAAAAGCTGTAATCGGTATGAATCACCGGCAACAATCGGGAAGTCAAAGTGACGGGATAGATGCCGACATTAAAGAGCGAATCGGTGACAACAGTCACTGTGTCGGTGACGCCGGCACGAACATAAGTCAACAACATGGCATGCGAAGCGCCTTTCTCCTGACGCCGGCGCATCTTTTCGCGGTCGAAGTCACTGAAGGAGATATGGCGTCCGTCGAGCTGTGTAATGCTGTCGCCACGCTGCAATCCGGCACGCATGGCGGCGCCGTTTGCCGAAAGGCTATCTACCACAAACGGATAGCGAAAAGCTGCGAAGCGCACACTGTCTGCGAGCAATTGATCCATCATGTCGTCGGGGATATAGACGGAAGCCTCCTGACCGTTGCGCAACACGGTTACCTGACGGGCGTCGACGATGGCAGAAAGCAAGTCGCTGTTCATACGCGTCAGCGGTTTGCCGTCGGCGCTCAACAAAATGTCGCCGTCGCGAAAGCCGGCAGCCTTGGTTGTTTCGTTAAAGTCCATGCCCAGCGGCACCTTCTGCACCGGCACATAGCTGTCGCCCCAAGCGAAGAGTATCATGGAGTAGATGAAAAGCGCCAGCAGAAAGTTAAATAGCACCCCACCTGTCATGATGAGTAACCGCTGCCATGCCGGCTTGGCACGAAACTCCCACGGTTGCATGGGTTGCTTCATTTGCTCCAAGTCCATGGATTCGTCTATCATACCCGATATTTTGACATAACCGCCCAAGGGCAGCCATCCGATACCATATTCTGTTTCGCTGTGTTTGGGCTTCCACTTGAACAGTGTAAACCACGGATCGAAGAAAAGACAAAACTTCTCGACACGTGTTTTAAATAAGCGGGCAAACAGGAAATGTCCTCCCTCATGAATGATTACGAGCAACGACAAGCTCATCACAAGTTGTAGAGCACGAATGAAAAATGTTTCCATCTATTGTTTTTATTAGTTACTTGTTGATACTAAAATATTAATTTCTTTGTTGAATGTATATCACAGAGGCATTTTTATCAGCTCGCAAGCTATACGCCGTGCTTCATCGTCGGTAGCTACATAGTCCTCGTATTGAGGTTTTCCGATAAAGGAGGCTGTACGCATAGTCTCTTCGATAACCCGGCTCATGTCGAGGAATGATATTTCATCGCGCAAGAAAGCTGCCACCACGACTTCATTGGCAGCATTGAGTATGCAAGGCATATTGCCGCCACGATGCAACGCTTCGTAAGCCAGTGCCAAATTGCGAAAACGTGAAATATCGGGCTGTTCGAAGGTTAAATGGGTACATCGGGAGAAATCAACACGCGGGAAGCCCGATTTCACCCGATCGGGATAGGAGAACGCATACTGAATGGGCAACCGCATATCGGGCATGCCCAACTGTGCCTTCACCGCTCCGTCTTCGAACTGTACCATGGAGTGAATGATGGACTGCGGATGTACCACCACTTCTATCTGTTCCGGTCGCACACCAAAGAGCCAACGCGCCTCCATCACTTCGAATCCTTTGTTCATCATGGAAGCCGAATCAATGGTAATCTTTGCACCCATCTCCCAGTTGGGATGGTGTAGGGCTTGTGCTTTGGTGACGGTAGCCAACTGTTCTGCCGTATAAGTACGAAACGGACCTCCCGATGCCGTCAATATCACTTTCTCTATCGGATTACTTCCCTCGCCTGCCAGACATTGAAAGATGGCCGAGTGTTCCGAATCGACAGGCAGAACGGGTGTTCCGCACAAACGGGCAAGCTCGCTTATCAATTCGCCTGCCACCACCAGCGTCTCTTTATTGGCTAACGCAATGGGCTTGCGGGCACGAAGGGCATTCATGGTGGGTTTCAAACCGGCATAACCTACCATAGCAGTGAGTACCATGTCGATGTTTGAATCTTCGACGATCTGACAGAGTGCATCTGCACCGGCATAAACCTTTATGGGTAAGCCGCTCAACGCCTCTGTCAGCTTTTTGTAATGCGCTTCGTTGGCTATCACTACCGCTTCGGGCAGGTAACGGCGAGCCTGTGCGATAAGTTGCTCTACATGGTTATGAGCTGTCAGCACATAAGCTTCGTACAAGTCGGGATGCTCATCGATAACCTGCAATGCTTGCGTACCGATAGAACCGGTAGAACCGAGAATCGCTATCTGCTTCTTCATTGATCTGTTGAATATAGAATAATGGTATACTTGTTAAAACACCACATAAAGTTCGGGATTCACAGCCCGTCCTTTATGCCACAATTCAAAATGGATATGCGGTGCATCGACCTCATCCTGCTTTTCGGATGTACCGACCAACGCGATAGATTCACCGGCACGTACATCATCGCCTTGTCTCTTCATGAGCGAACCGCAATGCTTATAGACCGATATAAAATCTTGTGCATGAAGCACCTCTATCACATATTTATCTTCTGCGGTATAGTTACTAAGCAATACCACGCCATCGAGTGTAGCCAGTATGCTCTCGCCCGGAACAGCAGCCACATCTACGCCGTAATGCTTCTTCTCTACATCGTATTGTTCGGTAATCACGCCGCGTATCGGGCGATAAAATATCACTCCCTCTACGTCGGGGCGTTCCGACAAGCTGGTCAGGTTGTATTTTTCGGCCTCTTCGTACTGTCGACGGAACTCGGCTTCGCGTTCGGTACGCCTCATCAGCGTATCGGCACGCAAGTTGGTAAGCGAATCTATCGAAGTCACCGTGTCGGCACGTACTGCACCGCGAAAAATATCTTGAATATTCATGATATACATATTCTGTCGGCTCAGCGCTTTCTGCAACGAATCGACCCGCAGCATATTGTCGACCACCAATCCGCGCACTTCGCTGTTCATATAACCGGGCAGATAATTGCGCAAAGGAGTATAGGCTATGATAACGGCAGCAATGCCAAACAACAACAACAGCACAAACAACAGCACCGAGATGCCGTTCAGCTTGGAAATGCGCAACCCCCACACTTCTTCGAGCGTATTCTCATTGATGATGGAGAATTTGTACTTGAACTTAATGTTGTTCCAGAATATCTTATAACGCTTATTCTTCGTCTTCGTCATCCGTCAATTGATCTATGGTGAGTAACCCTTCGGGGAGGTCAACAGTCATGAGCTGCAGTTTTTTGTCTATGGCTACGATGAATGTCTCCTGAGCCGGAATCAACAATTCGCTGCCGTTGCTTCGTTTCAGCACAAAGAGTGTATTGATGGTGGTAGTATCTACATCGACAATGGTACCCAACACATCGTGCATCGCATCAATTACACGGAAACCGATAAAATAGTTCCACGACAACTCGTCGACAGGTGCAACGTCGGCGTACGCAATCGGGAAATAGACTTCGGTGCCGGTAAATGGTTGTGCTTGTTCTTTGGTATCGACCCCTTCAAATTTCATCAAGACGGTAGTATCTGAGCGGAAGCGGTACTCCTCGATAAAGAAAGGTACCAAGATGCCGTCGAGCAGGCAAAGCAGATAGTCGGCATCTATGCGGTCGAACACATCATCGGTAAAGGTAAACAGCAATTCACCGCGTATGCCGTGCGGTTTATTCAGTATGCCTATTTTATATACTTCGTCCCGGGTTATCATATTCTGGTTATTTTGGCTCCGATGGCATTCAATCGCTGTTCGATGTCTTGATAGCCTCGATCTATTTGTTCAATATTGTGTATCCGGCTCACTCCGTCGGCACTCATGGCTGCAATCAGCAGCGCTATGCCGGCACGTATATCGGGCGAAATCATGTTGGCTCCGTGTAGTCGCATTTCGCGATTATGGCCAATCACCACGGCACGATGCGGGTCGCACAAAATGATTTGTGCTCCCATGTCGATGAGTCGGTCAACAAAGAAGAGGCGGCTTTCGAACATCTTCTGATGAATCAGTACACTCCCTTTGGCTTGCGTAGCAACCACCAGCATCACACTCAGCAGATCGGGGGTCAGTCCCGGCCAAGGGGCATCGGCTATGGTCATGATGGAGCCGTCGATAAACGATTCGATCCGGTAGCTCTCTTGTGCCGGCACGTAAATATCGTCGTCGCGCTGCTCCAAGCGAATGCCTAACCGACGAAAGCTATCGGGAATGATGCCCAAATTACGGTATGATACATGCTTGATGGTAAGTTCGCTCTGTGTCATGGCAGCCATGCCGATGAAACTTCCCACTTCGATCATGTCGGGCAGAATGGTGTGTTCGGTACCATGCAATTCGTCAACGCCCTCAATGGTCAGCAGATTGGACGCGATACCGCTAATCTTTGCTCCCATGCGGTTGAGCATCCGGCAGAGTTGCTGCACATAAGGCTCGCACGCTGCATTGTAAATGGTGGTAACACCCTTGGCAAGTACGGCAGCCATCACGATATTGGCAGTTCCGGTAACCGAGGCTTCATCCAGCAACATGGAAGTACCTTGCAGTGTATCGGCAGTCACCTCGTAAGTTTCGCGCTGTGAGTTATAACCAAACGAGGCTCCCAATTTTTGAATACCGATGAAGTGCGTATCCAATCGGCGACGTCCTATCTTATCGCCTCCCGGCTTGGCTATCATTGCTTTTCGAAATCGGGCTACCAAGGGACCTATCAACATGATTGTTCCCCGCAGCGAAGCACACCGTTTCAAGAACTCATTGCTTTCCAGATAAACCAGATCGGGTTGCAGGGCTTGAAAGATATATGAACCCGCACCTTTTTTATATACGGTCACTCCCATTTCGCACATCAATTGAATAAGGTTATTCACATCCAGAATGTTGGGGATGTTGTTGACCGTTACCTGTTCGGCGGTCAGCAAAGTAGCACAGAGAATCTGCAATACCTCGTTTTTCGCGCCTTGCGGGTAAATCTCACCTTGGAGCGTATGCCCTCCTTCAATGACGAACGATGCCATCAGTACTTTTGCTTTTTGTTCTTTTTCTTTTTATTGCTACCGATGGGTTGCTGCGGTTGCTGACGGGTGGGTTGTTGCGGCGTGTAGTTCTGCGCCATGCGATACTCCATCAGACGAACGATATTATCGGTCATGAGCAGTTTCCCGTTAGAATACTCATACAAGTCTTCGGCGATCTTTCCTTCGTCGACCGATTCTTTGTTCCATGTGATGTAATCTTTCTTGAGATGATTGCAAATCAAGGCGACCAGATTGTCCTTCTCATTTCCCTCCGGAAACCCACATGCCTTCTTGATCAACACCTCAATCGTGCGACCGTAGTGACGATACCGTATTTTTGTACTCGGATAGGGTATCGGATCGGGCTTCGTAATAAGATTGTCTTTACGAATGACCTCATAAGGATAGTCTATATCGAGTTTGAAGTTCGCCATGATAGCAAGATGATCCCACAATTTATGTTTGAAGTCGGGCACATCGCGCAGATGAGGAAACATCCCCCCCATAATATTGATAATGGTATTGGCGCAACGTTGCCGTTCGGCTCTATCGGAAATGGTCATAGCATAGTCGACCATGTTTTGCACACTTCTCCCGTATTCGGGTAGTGCCATAGCTTTTTGTTGAGTATTATATTGCACAGTTTTATAAGTTTGATTATTATAATGATTCAAATGATTGATTCAAAAGAGCTTCTTAGGTTTGGAGGCAACAAACTCTTTCAAATAGAAGGGTTCAAAGTAAGCTACATCTTGAAACTCTTTTTTCGCCATGGCTTGCTCTGCCAATGGGAACATATATTTGGCAAGCGGGCGGATGTTATCAATGAAGCGGGCATTGGGATGCGTCAAATGCTTCTTACATTTGTCGGATCCGTCGCCAAAGAAATAAACCGGATGTTGATTCAGATACGCTACACAAAAGTGCTCATCTACCACATCGGCTGCAATATCGCGTACTGTATGCAAAGCACGGTCGTACACGGCGGCATAAACCTCCATGCGTCGGGCATCAATCATAGGACAGAGCAAAGCATCATCGGGAAGTTCGTCGTGATAGAGCAACACGGGCACACACAACACCTGCAAGGTAGGCAATCCGATAAGCGGAAGATTACGTCCGTAACATAAACCTTTCGCCATGGAAACACCAATACGAAGTCCGGTGTATGATCCGGGACCACAACTCACAGCCACAGCCTCGATCGGCATGGCATGGCTATCGGCAAACGAAAGCGCCTCATCTACAAATATTCCCAACGCTACGGCGTGCGACTGCCCGCTCAAGTCTTCTTTGTAAAACACCAATTGACCCTCTTCGCTTACGGCAACCGAACAGGCTGAAGTAGAAGTTTCTATATGTAATATATGCGACATTACGCTTAATTCTCTATTTAAAATGTCGCAAAAATACAAGAAAGTTTTCAGTAATTAAAATAATGCTGTACTTTTGCGCAAAACTTAGTGTTGTTTGGACAAGGTTAAATAAACTTATGATATGATACAATCCATGACAGGCTACGGTAAAGCCATTGCCGAAATGCCCGATAAGAAAATCAATGTAGAGATTAAATCGCTCAACAGCAAAGCATTGGATTTGTCGACTCGAATCGCTCCCCTGTACAGAGAGAAAGAGATGGACATACGCAACCGCATTGCTAAAGCGCTCGAACGAGGTAAAATAGACTTCAGTTTATGGGTTGATAAAAAGGAAGGAAGCGAACCCAACATCCCTATCAATCAGAATCTGGTAGCTGCCTACTACCAACAAATCAAAGAGATTCATCAAACAACCGGCATCCCTGAACCCGGCGACTGGTTTGGTACATTACTAAGACTGCCCGACGTCATGACACGCACCGACACACAAGAGTTGAACGAAGAGGAATGGAATGCGGCACAAGTAGCCTTGCAACAAGCAATCGAACAACTCATCAACTTTAGACATCAGGAAGGGGATGCCCTCGAAAAAAAGTTCCGCGAAAAGATTGCCAACATCAGCCGCTTGCTCGACAGCATAACTCCTTACGAGAAAGAGCGTATCGAGAGAGTAAAAGAGCGCATTACCGAAGCCTTGGAGAAAACACTCAGCGTAGATTACGATAAGAACCGATTCGAACAGGAACTCATCTACTACATCGAAAAACTCGATGTAAACGAAGAGAAACAACGACTCACCAATCATTTGAAATACTTCATCAGCACGCTGGAAAGCGGAAACGGACAAGGCAAAAAGCTGGGATTCATTGCGCAAGAGATGGGACGCGAAATCAATACGCTGGGCAGCAAATCCAATCATGCCGATATGCAGAAAATCGTGGTTCAGATGAAAGACGAACTGGAACAGATTAAAGAACAGGTATTGAACGTCATGTAAAGAGTAAGACATTGTAATGAGTAAACTAATCATTTTCTCAGCGCCTTCGGGTGCCGGCAAATCGACCATCGTCAACTACCTTCTGCAACAACCTGCATTGAATCTGGCATTTTCTATCTCGGCAACCAATCGCCCGCCACGCGGCTCCGAACAGAACGGCATTGATTATTTCTTCCTCTCGCCCGAAGAGTTTAGCAGGCGAATAGCTGTCGGCGACTTTTTAGAATACGAAGAGGTGTACGAGGGTCGCTACTACGGTACCATGAAGTCGCAAGTAGAGAATCTGCTTGCCAATGGACAGAACGTGATCTTCGACGTAGATGTTGTAGGCGGCTGCCACATCAAGCAGCACTACGGAGCGCAAGCGCTGTCGGTATTTATTCTGCCTCCTTCGGTCGAAGAGCTTAGACGCAGGCTGACCGACAGAGCCACCGATTCACCCGAAATGATTGAGCGCCGTATTGCCAAAGCCGAATATGAACTCTCGTTTGCACCCCGCTTTGATAAAATTATCATCAACAATGAATTGGGAAAAGCCAAGTCGGAAGCCCTTCAACTCATCACTAACTTCCTTATTTCATGAAAACAGGTATCTTGGGAGGATCGTTTAATCCCATACACATCGGACATCTGGCTTTAGCCAACTACCTTTGCGAATATGCCGGATTAGATGAGTTATGGTTTCTTGTTTCGCCCCGCAATCCCCTTAAAGAAGAATCTGCGTTACTCGACAAACAGCTTCGGTTGGAACTGGTTAAATTAGCTATTGCCGAATATCCTAAATTTCAAGCTTCCGATATTGAATTTCGACTGCCGCACCCACTCTACACCGTCCGGACACTCGACAGATTGAAGCAACTCTATCCCGAACGGACATTTCACCTCATCATAGGATCGGATAATTGGCACATCTTTCCACAATGGTATGACAGCAAACGATTGCTGGCAGAAAACGATCTCATCATCTACCCTCGCCCTCATCATCCGGTACCCGACTATGTCGAATCGCAACGCATACGGGTCGTGCACGATGCCCCGACATTCGAAATCAGTTCCACCTTCATTCGCCGGGCGCTGCACGATGGCAAAGATATACGCTACTTCCTGCATCCTGCCGTCTACGAGCACCTTCAAAAGCAGACGCTGCTATAAATTTGCTGTTTTAGGCAGAAAGCACTATTTTTGCGCTCCATAAATAATGTATCAAATCATATTTTAATCAATATACTAACAAGTAGTCACCATGTTCGATAATTTAAGCGAAAAATTAGACAGATCACTCAAACTCCTGAAAGGTGAAGGTAAAATTACCGAGATCAATGTTGCCGAAACACTGAAAGATGTGCGTAAGGCATTGCTCGAAGCCGACGTAAACTATAAAGTAGCCAAGACCTTTACCGATACCGTTAGGGAAAAAGCGTTGGGACAAAACGTGCTGACCGCCATCAAACCCGGTCAACTGATGGTGAAAATCGTACACGATGAACTGACCCAGCTCATGGGAGGTCAAACAACGGAACTCAACCTGCAAGAAAAACCCACCATCATTCTCATGGCTGGTTTGCAAGGCTCGGGTAAAACCACCTTCGCAGGCAAACTGGCGCGTATGCTCAAAACGAAAAAGAACAAACGCCCCATGCTCGTAGCATGCGACACCTATCGACCTGCCGCCGTAGATCAACTGAAAATTCTGTCGCAAGACATTAAGGTAGCCTTCTATGGCGAAGAGCATGTGAACGACCCCATAGGCATTGCCCAACGAGGCATTACAGAAGCCAAATCCAAAGGATGCGACGTGATTATTGTCGATACTGCCGGTCGTTTGGCTATCGACGAACAGATGATGGACGAAATCACCAACATCAAGAACACCATACAACCGCAAACGATTCTGTTCGTGGTCGATTCGATGACCGGACAAGATGCTGTGAATACCGCCAAGGAATTCAACGACCGCCTTGACTTTACCGGCGTAGTGTTGACCAAACTCGACGGCGACACCCGCGGCGGTGCAGCGCTATCCATTCGTTCGGTAGTCAACAAACCCATCATGTTTGTCGGTACGGGTGAGAAGTTAGACGCCATCGACCAGTTCCACCCCTCACGTATGGCAGACCGCATCTTGGGAATGGGCGACATTGTTTCTTTAGTCGAACGTGCCCAAGAGCAATACGACGAGGAAGAAGCCCGACGCCTGCGAAAGAAAATTGCCAGAAACCAATTCGATTTGAATGACTTTCTCAGTCAGATAAACCAAATCAAAAAAATGGGCAACCTCAAAGAGTTGATATCTATGATGCCCGGTGGTATAGGCAAACTACTCAAAAACATTGAAATCGACGAAAACGCCTTCACTGTTACCGAATCTGTTATCCGGTCCATGACGCCCTACGAACGATCCAACCCCGATATACTCAACAGCTCCCGACGCGCACGTATAGCCAAAGGTAGCGGGACCGATCTACAAACGGTCAACCGCCTCATCAAGCAGTTCGATGATGCCCGCAAAATGATGAGAATGACATCGAACGAAAAGATAGTCAAAACGGGCAAAAAGAAATCTTCGAAACGAAGATAATTCGATATTCACTTTTTATCTCTATATAATCTATTGATATGACCATTATAGACGGGAAAGCCATTTCCGAACAAATCAAACAAGAAATTGCCACCGAAGTAGCAGAGATTGTAGCGGCAGGCGGTAAACGCCCTCATCTGGCAGCCATACTCGTAGGGCACGATGGCGGCAGTGAAACCTACGTAGCCAATAAAGTAAAAGCGTGCCGGGTATGTGGATTCACTTCCACTTTGATTCGTTATGAAGCCGACGTAACCGAAGATGAACTGCTGGCAGGCATACGCCAATTGAACCAAGATGCCGATGTCGACGGATTTATCGTACAATTACCCCTGCCCCGTCACCTCTCCGAACAGAAAGTTATCGAAACCATCGACTACCGCAAAGATGTAGACGGATTTCACCCCATTAACGTGGGACGCATGGCTATCGGACTGCCTTGCTACGTCTCTGCCACCCCGAACGGTATCCTTGAACTGCTCAAACGATACGAAATTGCCACTTCGGGCAAAAAATGTGTCGTCTTGGGACGCAGCAACATCGTTGGCAAACCAATGGCTACCCTGATGATGCAGAAAACTTATCCGGGCGACGCCACCGTTACCGTATGCCACAGCCACAGCGCCGACTTGGTGAAAGAGTGCCGCGAAGCCGATATTCTCATTGCTGCCATGGGGCAACCCAACTTTGTAAAAGCCGACATGGTCAAAGAGGGCGCCGTAGTTATCGACGTAGGTACCACCCGCGTGCCCGATGCCTCTCGTAAATCGGGATTTAAACTCACCGGCGACGTGCTGTTCGAAGAGGTTGCGCCTCATTGCTCATACATCACTCCCGTACCCGGAGGAGTAGGACCGATGACCATCGTCTCGCTGATGAAAAACACGTTATTGGCAGGTAAGAAAGCCATCTACCCTTGACCGTGTGATACCGATTCGAAGTATAGGGATTGCCGTACTGCTGTTCTTCTCGAATAGCAGTACGCTCTACGGACAGCAACAGATTACACTACTGTTTGCAGGCGATCTGATGCAACATAAGGAGCAGATTAATGCAGCCCGTACCGCCGACGGTACTTACGACTACACACCCTGCTTTGCCGACGTATGCTCCCGGATTGGCAACGCCGACTTGGCGATAGCCAATCTGGAAACCACCTTTGCTCATACTCCGTATACCGGCTATCCCGCATTCAACTCTCCCGACGAATATCTTTACGCCATCCGCGATGCCGGTTTCGATGTGTTGCTCACTGCCAATAATCATTGCCTCGACCGCCGACAAAAAGGATTGGAACGAACCATCCGGCTGCTCGATTCCCTACATATACCCCACACCGGCACTTACCGCACTGCCGAAGAACGTTCGAAACGGTACCCACTGTTCCTACTAAAGAAGGGGTTTCGCATCGCATTGCTCAACTACACGTATGGCACCAATGGCATACGCCCTACCCCACCCAATCGGGTAAACTACATTGATAAGGACAGCATATTGCAAGATATAAACATAGCCCGCGCCTGGCAGCCCGACGTGATCATTGCCTGTATGCATTGGGGCAACGAATACCAATCTCTCCCAAACGCCGAACAACGACAGCTCGCCGATTGGCTGCTTCAACGGGGAGTGACGCATGTGATTGGCTCGCATCCGCATGTCATTCAACCGATAGAGATACGTACCGACAGTCTCGGAGGCAGCAAGCATGCCATCGTCTACTCATTAGGCAATTTTATCTCCAATATGAGTCGGGCAAATACAGACGGCGGGTTAATCTTCACGATGACGCTCGAAAAAAATACCGTCGACCGTATCATTCCCCGCACCTACCTGAAACAGTGTAGCTACAGCTTGGTATGGACAGCACGTCCCGCACTTACCCAAGAGCAAAATTACCGGTTGTGCCCGATAGATTCGCTCTCCATAGCCCGACTTCCCTCCAATGCCCGACAACGACTAAACATCTTCGTTAACCATGCCCGACGTTTACTAAACAAGTACAATATAGGCGATGTACGCGAAGAGTAAAAGCGAAGCTCGATAGGCTATTTCCACAAAAATGTGACACAATAATTTGCGTTATCAAAAATAACATCTATCTTTGCACCGCTTTTACGGAAAGCACCATCAAAATGGTGACTGTAGTTCAGCTGGTTAGAGCGTCAGATTGTGGTTCTGAATGTCGTGGGTTCGAATCCCATCAGTCACCCGATAATAAATCACTTAAAAATAAAAGGTTAAGCGGAAAGTCAGACAATGACTTTCCGCTTTTCTTTTGGAGACTTCCATTTTGGTATGGTAGTACAGCCAAGCCTTTTCTACTCATTTTCGCGAAATCTTCTACTCAACCTTACGGGTTCTTCTACTCGATACTTGCCGAGGCAAGATGAAGAACTTTCCGAAGCGAGATAAAGAACTTTCCGAAGCGAGATGAAGAACTTGCCGAGACGAGATAAAGAACTTGCCGAGGCGAGATACTTTACGGTTCTCCTTAGAAGTTAATCATCTCCATTATCTTGTCTGTAGCTCCCGAGTTCTCCACTACATAGTTGCCGGCGTGCTTTCCCGCATCAGCGAGATAATCAGGGTCTGATAGCAAGCGATCGAGCAGTATGTCCAACGCTTCGCCGTTTTCGATGGAGAAAGCTCCGCCGTTATCAATCAGATGCGCCGCTTCCATGAACTTCTGATATTTAGGACCAAAGATGACGGGAATGCCATAGACTGCCGCCTCGAGTGTGTTGTGAATACCCACGCCGAATCCGCCGCCGATGTATGCGATTTCGCCATAGCGATAGATAGACGAGAGCAAACCGTAACAGTCGATAATGAGGCAATCGGCGCGACATATATTTCGTTCGTCGGCACGCGAATAGCGTATGTAAGGACGGCGCAACTTGCCGATAATCTCGACCAGATGGTTTTCGTCGATGACGTGTGGAGCGATAATAAGCTTCAGCTCGGGGTTGCGGTTAAAATAATCGATAAAAAGGTCTTCGTCGGGTTGCCATGAACTGCCTGCCACCAGCACGGTTCGGTTTTGTTTGAACTGCTCCACCAACGGCAATTCCTTTGCTTCGCTACGTATCTGCAACACCCGATCGAAGCGCGTGTCGCCCACCACCGTTACGCGGGTAACGTTCAGTTTGGCAAGATAGCGTTTGGAGCGTTCGTTCTGCACAAACAGATGGTCGAAGTTATTGAGCACCTTGCGATAAGTACCTCCATACCATTTAAAGAATACCTGTCCGCGACGGAAGATGGACGACACACTATACACAGGGATACGACGCCGGTGCAGTTCATCCAGATAGTTCTTCCAAAACTCATACTTAATGAAGAAAGCCATGCAAGGGTTAGCAATGTCGAGGAACTTCTTCACATTGCGCGGCTTGTCGAAAGGCAGATAACAAATAACATCGGCTCCCCGATAGTTTTTACGCACCTCATAACCCGACGGCGAGAAGAAAGTAAGCAAGATGCCATAGCCGGGATAGCGCGCACGGATGCGTTCCATAAGCGGGCGCCCCTGCTCGAACTCACCCAGTGAAGCGGCATGAAACCAGATGTATTGTTTGTCTTTCTCTATTTGCTGGCGCAACAGTTCATACACCACCCAATGTCCCTTCATCATTTTGCGGGGCTTCCGACTGAAAGGAGCATCGAGATGTATCAGGATGTCGTAGACAGCTATACCTATATTATATAATAACATGCGAATGGATGGAGCTAATGTGGCAATACGGCAATCGCCCGTTTCATACGTTTCAGTGTCTCCTCCTTGCCCAACACCCACGAAATGTCGAACATGTGCGGTCCTTTCCCTTCGCCCACCAGCGTGAGTCTGAAAGCATTCATGATGTTGCCGCTGTGATAACCCCGATCTGCAATCCATGCCATGACCACCTGTTCCTGATGTTCTATACTGAAATCGTCCAAACCGGCAAGCAGTTCCATCAATTCGGTCATTTGCTCGGGCGAATCGGCTTTCCACCGCTTCTTGACGGTCTTTTCGTCATACGTTTCCGGCGCCACAAAGAAGAAGCTGCACAGCTCCCACAACTCTTTGACGAAGTTAACGCGGTTCTTCATCATACCCACTACGGTACGTATTTTCTCAAAAGAGGCGTCAATACCCTGTTCGGCTACAATGGGAGCAAACAGTCGGGCTATCTCTTCGTCGCTCTTCATGAGCATGTATTCGTGATTAAACCAGACCGCTTTTTGATAGTTGAACTTCACACCGGCACGACTGCAATGGCTGAGGTCGAACTCTCGCAACAGGTCGTCCATGCCGAATATTTCACGATCGTCGCCCGGACTCCACCCCAGCAGGGCGAGGAAGTTGATCAAGGCATCGGGCAGATAGTCGGCTTCGCGATAGCCCACCGACTGCTCACCCGTTTTAGGGTCGGTCCACGAAAGCGGAAAGATGGGAAATCCCAGCCGGTCGGCATCGCGTTTACTCAGTTTGCCATTGCCTTCGGGCTTGAGCAGAAGCGACAGGTGAGCAAAGGCTGGCATGGTATCTTCCCACCCGAACGCCTGATAAAGCAACACGTGCAGCGGAGCAGACGGGAGCCACTCTTCGCCGCGAATGACGTGAGAGATCTTCATCAGATGGTCGTCGACAATGTTTGCCAGATGATAGGTGGGGAGTTGGTCGGCAGATTTATACAGAACCTTGTCATCGAGGGTGGAAGAGTTTACAACGACCTCGCCGCGCAACAGGTCGTTGACTGTCACCGAACGATCGGGGTCTATCTTAAACCGCACCACGTATTGAGCGCCGACAGCGAGCAACGCATCGACCTCCTCTGGGGGAAGCGTCAAGGAGTTACGCATCGACAGGCGTGTAGAGGCATCGTATTGAAAGTTGGGAATGGCAGCACGCCGGTCGTTCAGCTCCTGCGGAGTATCAAAGGCAAGATAAGCTTTGCCGTCGGCAAGCAGTTGGTCGACATATTCTCGGTAGATGTCGCGTCGCTCCGATTGGCGATAGGGACCATATTCTCCACCAAACCCCACCCCTTCGTCGAAGGGTATGCCCAACCAGCGAAACGATTCGAGTATATACTCTTCGGCGCCCGGCACAAAGCGGGTAGAATCGGTATCCTCTATACGAAGGATGAATGTGCCGCCATGCTGACGGGCAAAAAGATAATTAAACAAGGCGGTACGCACACCGCCAATATGCAGTGCCCCTGTCGGACTGGGAGCAAAACGCACTCGAACGTCTCTATCTGTCATTATTTTGTTTTAATTACGGATAAATCTTTGATAAGTGGCGGCAAAATTAAACCTTTTTTTCCATACTACTGTTTTTTTTCGTACTTTTCGCCCCTAAAAGTCACCTATTATGGACATCCTCAAGCCCGGAAGAGCATTTTCTTATAAAGATTTGCTCTATAAAGCACTGATATTTATCGGCACAGTAGCTGTTATCACCTACTTTCTGCCGCGCGACAGTAAGTTCAATTATCAATTCGACATCGACAAGCCCTGGAAGTACGGTCAGTTGATGGCGACTTTCGATTTCCCGATCTACAAAGACGACGCCACCGTGAAGCGCGAGCAAGACAGTATCATGGCTACCTTTCATCCTTACTACGTACTGAACAAGGATACCGAGCAGAATGCCGTGAAGCGGCTGCAAGCCGACTATCAGTCGCACTTGCGCGAACTGCTTCCTGCCGTAGACTATGTGCGGCACATCGAGCACTGCCTGACGGAGATTTATCAGGTGGGCATACTCCCGACCGAAGACATCGACCGGTTGGCTGTAGACAGTATCGATGCGGTCATGCTCGTCGACGATAAGTTGGCTTATCCGCGCAGTGTCAGACAGCTCTTCTCTGTGAAGGCAGCCTACAACCAAGTGCTTATGGCAGACACAGCCCGCTATATACCTGCCATCCTGCGACGATGCCCCATCAATGAATATATCGTTCCCAACCTGACTTACGATGCCACCCGTTCGGAGACTGCTCGCAAAGAGCTGTTGGATAACTATTCGTGGGCAAACGGCATTGTGCAGAGCGGGCAGAAAATTATCGACCGCGGCGAAATCGTGACTCCCACCGTTTACCGCATCCTCCAAAGCTTGCAAAAGGAATCTGCCAAGCGGAGCGAGACCATCGGACAGCGACACCTGATACTGACCGGGCAGATACTCTTCGTAGGCATCTTCATGCTCTGCTTTATGCTCTACCTCGAGTTGTTCCGCAAGGATTACTACGAGCATAAGAGCAGCCTCACCCTGCTGTTTCTGCTCATCGTGCTCTACTGCGTAATCACCTCGATCATGGTATCCGAGCATATTCTGAACGTATATGTGATACCTTATGCCATGCTACCCATCATCATCAGGGTCTTTCTCGATTCGCGCACGGCGTTTCTTACCCATGCGGTTACCATCTTCATCTGCTCCATCTGTCTGAGCTACCCGCACGAGTTCATCTTGCTGCAAATCTCTGCCGGATTGGTGGCAATATACAGTCTGCGCGAGTTGTCGCAACGATCGCAACTCATCCATACGTCGCTCTATGTGGTGTTGACCTACGTGGTGATGTACTTCTCTATCGAGCTGATTACCGAAAACGACCTGTCGAAGATCAATTGGAGCATGTATCTCTACTTCGTCGTCAACGGAATACTGTTGCTCTTCACCTATCCGCTGTTGTTCCTGTTGGAGAAAGCATTCGGTTTTACCTCGAACGTGACGCTGGTAGAGCTGTCGAACATCAACACACCGCTGTTGCGACGTATGTCCGAAACGGTACCGGGCACCTTTCAACACTCCATGCAGGTGGCAAATCTGGCTGCCGAAGCTGCCAACCGCATCGGTGCCAAGAGCCAATTGGTACGTACCGGCGCACTCTATCACGACATCGGAAAGATGGAAAATCCGGTATTCTTTACCGAGAATCAGTTGGGCGGGGTCAATCCCCACAAGAATCTGCCCTACGAGCAGAGCGCACAAATCATCATCAGCCACGTTACCGACGGGTTGAAGCTGGCAGAGAAGAACAATCTACCCAAGGTGATCAAAGATTTCATTAGTACCCACCACGGACGCGGCAAAGTGAAGTACTTCTACATCTCGTGGAAGAACGAACATCCGGGCGAGGAGCCGAACGACGAGCTATTCACCTACCCCGGTCCCAACCCTTTCACCCGCGAAACAGCTATCCTGATGATGGCAGATGGCGTAGAAGCTGCTTCGCGCAGCCTGCAGGAGTACACCGAAGAGAGCATCAATAATTTGGTAGACAAGATGATCGACGGACAGATGAAGGAGGGCTTCTTCCTCAACTGCCCCATCACGTTCAAGGATATAGCTACTGTGAAATCGGTATTCAAAGAGAAGCTGAAAACGATTTATCACACACGCATCAGCTATCCGGAGTTGAAGAAATAGTGACAATGAGTCTAACTACATCATCGAAGGTAATGACCGTGCCATCTTGCTCGATGTCGGTACCAAAATCGAGAACTTAGACAAAACGGCATCCATACGCTACCTCTTCGTTGGGAAAACCGAGCACATATGTATCGAATTCCTTTTTGTATTCCTTGATAGTGAGGTAGCCGCTTTGATACAAAAAAGGCACCAAATCGTCTTGCCCGACGCGAAACTCTTCGATATCGCTTTCGCGTGCCCGAACGCCACATTCGATATAGGAGGCGGGAAGTCCCTGCTTCTTGACAAGTTTGACCAGTGCGGTGGGCGTTCCGGTTTTGAACCAATAATCGCGATAGACTTTTGTGTTCAACACATTCAACACGCTGAAGGGATTATATATATCCGGGCTTTTGCGCGCAAAATGGTAGCCGTCGTATCGCTTTTTCATTTCGTCGACGGCTTCCTCGTAGGTTTGTCCGTTGTTTTCTGCCAACGCATGCAGTTCGGGTTGGAAGTTGTGTAGCAATTCCTCTTCGGTAATGCCGCAGATGCCGGCGTAGGGGTCTTGCAGGCTAATGTCATCCAATTGGTTTAATTGACTGAATACGTTGAGTTGGGCAAACTTGGTGATGCCGGTGAGGAAGAGAAACTTCAAGTGCTCGTCGGCAGATTTCAACATGGCATAGAATCCGCCCAATTGTGCATAGATCTGTTCATGCAGCTCTTTCTTATCAATCGTATCCAATAAAGGCTTGTCGTATTCGTCGATAAGCACTACAACCTTACGACCGGTCTGCTCGTGCGCACGTTTGATTAAGCCTTTCAGACGAGCGGCGGGTGTCTCTTCTGCCGGATCTTTACTCCACACTTCCTCTAAATCCCGAAGATTGGTATCCAATATACTTATGAAAGATAGCATGTCAATCGTTTTGTCAACATTCATATCCAAATGAAATACCGGATACTCGAACCAATCTTTTTCTAATTTGGCAATGATTAAACCCTCGAAGAGTTCTTTCTTCCCTTGAAAATAAGCTTTCAGGGTAGAGAGAAACAAACTCTTCCCGAAGCGGCGTGGACGACTTAGGAAATAGGGCGTTTCAAGCAAAGCCAGCTTATATACATAAGCGGTTTTGTCGACGTACAGATAGTTTCCGGTACGTATTTTTTCAAAACTTTGTATGCCTATCGGCAATTTTCTGAGAGCTTCCATCATGAGGCGGTTCTTTTGTTGGCTGCAAAGCTCTGCATTTTATTTCTCATTACCAACTGTTTGGATGAAAAAGCATAGGGTGACAAGCACGATGGATAAGTTTCTTTGGGCGCATTCGTTTTAAACGAAGGTGGGCGGGCATGATCCGTTTTCTCCATCCGTCAGCCATTAGAGCAGTGATAGTCATTCTATGTAGGTCAATATATTGTGAATTTGTGACTACTTATGCAAATGTCTCCATACCAAAATTCTATTCTATAATTGCCTTTCGACCAATGCCCTTTGTCGTTTCCACCCCATCCGGATAATGTCAAACTATCTTTCCCTGTCCGAAACGTACTATTACGAGAAAAGCTATAGCCTGGCGGCGATGAATTTCCAGTACTCAACGATCCATTAGGCTTGAATAATTTTACATTTAATGTAATCGCTTTATGCACCAAACCCGTATAAAATATTTTAGGCTCTAAATACATTGTATTTCTGCTATAAATGTTTTTCCCATAATCTGTTAATATATTACCCTCATAATCAACATTTGCCATTTGAACGTCAGTTATAATAATAGGAAATACATTTGCTATTGAATTCTTGAATGAATTATAATCTCTTTCAAGATGGTTATTCTCTCGGCGAAGCGCCTCATACTTCCGCCCTATTTCTGCCTGTGATTGACGGGCTGATTCGTATTTTCGCTTTACCTCCTCCAGTTCATTACGTACAGTATCATATTTATTTTCAAGTGTCGCATAATTTGAAAGAATTGAACTCTTAAATAAATTATACTCTCTTTCAAGATTGTTATTCTCTCGGCAAAGTGCCTCATACTTCTGCTCTATTTCTGCCTGTGATTGACGGGCTGATTCGTATTTTCGCTTTACCTCCTCCAGTTCATTACGTACAGTATCATATTTATTTTCAAGTGTCGCATAATTTGAAAGAGACGTATTATATTTACCTTCCATATTCTTGTATAAAACCTGAATAGAATCAATATGACCATGCTGTCTATTTATCGTATTTTGCAATGCGTCATTTGCTTGGTGAAGTGTGCTAATATCATTTGCTTGCGATTCTATATTTTTGTTTTTGTCTGAAAGAACTTTATAAAATATGAAACCTCCCATAATAAGCAGTAAGAGTAATAATGTGACAATTTTGTATTGCTTCTTTTGGGCGAAAACCTTCTGGTATTTTCTCTCCAACTCTTGTTTTTCTATATCTAAACGATTTATCATCTTATTCATACGTTCCAATTCAGATGGCGTTACTTCATTATTGGTGATATGTACGCAATTAAAATTGGCAATAGCAGAATTGATGCTTTCATTTGCATCTTTTACTAAAACCGTTTTCTTTCCGCCATCATGTTTAAATGAAATAGGAATAGAGGAAAAACTACGATTAAAATTATTCTCCAAGTCACGCTTGAATACATTCTGAATACGTTCAAGTTCGATGGGCTTCTCGGTAAACTTATTGATAACAAAAATGGCTTTCCCCTTTTCAAACCGCAAGAAATCCCCTTTCATTAAAACGTCATCAAAGACGTGATCGAAAAGTACAAATAGCTTCTTTGTATCCGTACAATAGATACCATTGAATACCAAACAAAAACCAAGGTAGTTACCCGATTTTTCTTGCAATTTGCGGCGATAAGCATAGTACACCAATTGTTCCTTACGAAGAATGGTGAGTTGTGATTCTACAGAATTTTCTATCGCACACTCTTGAAGAAATGTACCATTGCCATCGGCTGGGCATTGATTATAGCCGTTAGGGGTGCCGTAAATGTAGAAACTGAAGTTCATATTGAGATTACCTGTTTTTTAATGGCGCAAATAATAGTGCTAAATAACAACATAATACACAGATATATAGTGGAATAATCCATCGGAAAGGTTCTGGTATTCTCTTGAAAAATATAATTTCAAAATTGTAATCAAGGTTGTTATTATCATTTCTTATAGTCAACTCTGCAAATGGATATTGTTCCGGTATGTGTCCTGTTATGGTCACATCCAATATATCGTCGTTAAAATGCTCGTATGGTTCGCTATCGTATAATGGTTTTCCTCCCACAGAAAATTTTTGTCTGCTATCTTCGCCTTTATGCTTCTTCACACCTATGTGAGTGGATTTAGGTAGATTAGTTATGTGTATTGTGGTAGAATCATTCATGTGTGATGAAAAATAGAAACGCAATGGGTGTGTACTAATATGATAATCAACAGAAAATCCATGATCTAAGAAACTTATTTTTTTAAACTCTAATTGAATTACTTTCTCAAAAAGTTCGTCGACGAAAAGCTTTTTATTCAAATCTTTACTTTTCCGCTCTTTTATTAATACAGTATCAATATAAATATTTGAAAATACGGATTTCTCTCTCATCATCTTAAGTGCGCCTGTTATACTAGCAATGTCGTCATTCTTTTTATTCATATCATCAAATTCGTGAACAAAATCACTTAGAAAAATGAAAGTATAAATCTCTTTGTCTGATGCGTTTTTGTATTCATCTACTATATTTTTTAGACTCGTTACAAAATCCGTTTTTACCCCTTCAAATGTTAAGGAATTAACTATTTTTTTGATATTCTCCTTACTTAGAGATTTTATATCCTTTTTATCTATAGATGTTGCATATTTAGAAAATGCTTTTATCTCGTATGTACCATTTATTGAATCATTCATTATTTTGTTAAGCAAAAGCATTAATTGTGCTCGTACAACTTCAGAGTATAGGGGTTCACACTGATAACCTTTATCAGTATGGCTAATATCTAAGAGTTGTGCATCATTCATAGCCATGTTAATATTCTCGAGCAATGATTGATCTGTTATATTATAGTTTGTCGAGCCTGAGTTATCAACAATAAAAATAATATTTACCTTATTGGCATCCCCATCTTTTTTTGCAATTAAATCTCCCCACTTTACTTTAATGCTTTTGCTGTATAGAACATCTATTGATTTTGAGATACTATCTCCCTGAGACAATATGTCCAGAATGGATGAGAAAGCAATACCGGCAATCGCGATGAATATGCCTAAAACAGAAAATGGATCTTTTTTTGACTTGCGAATTAGCCACTCTGTTTTACGTCCTATCCCTTTTTTTGTCGCTTCATCTTTCATATCTGCCTTTTCAAATGCCGATAAATATAGGATACAAATATTCCCATCAAAACAAAGGGAACCATAACATACAGAATATACCAATTAAAGGGTAAGATAATAAAGAATAAAACGACTGATATGACCGGCAATATAGCAGAGCAACCTAACCACGTGAGAAGACTTTTTTTTGTTATTGGTTTGTCTGTTGTTACATCGTTACTTGTCTTAGTTTCTTGAGTCGAGGTATCGCTAAATCCACTCTTTCTAATGCTATTGATTATATATTCAGATGCTTCACCGATAGTGCTATAGCTTAGTCGCTTTTTGTCCTCTTCGGGGAGTTTTGATAAATCACAAAAATCATTATCCCTAATTATTTGCTTGAGGAAATGAAAGAACCTATCTATGTCTATTTTACTTTTCTGGAAGCTTTCTATAATGCAGTAAATGTTTCCATCAGCATTTAATGACAAAAGTTTTCCTGCTTGTATGAGTTCTGTTTCTATAGCGCGATCAAGAAGTACAAAAAAGTTATTAATCTTTGGGAAATAAGTTCTATTAAACTTTAAGCAGATGCCAAAGGTGTCATTATCTGGGGATATTCTTTTTGTATAAATATAATAGACAATAGGATCACTAATATGTTCAATCAACTGTGTGCTGTTTGAACTGCTTGTTATCCAATCTTGCAATTGGGAATCTTTTGGAACTGGATAACACGAGAAATCTTTGTCTTTTTTACAGAATATATAGTGGGAGTAGTTCATATCATTAAGCATTATATGTTCTCATTTCCCGCATAAAGCCAGCAGGAAACTGTATTAACCATCTTGGACCGTAATAGATACCCGCTGCGTCGGCTATATCCATCGCAAAGGTTGTACAATCGTTCTCCGCTAATCTATAAGTTGGGGGATTGTTTTTCCATTCCCAATACTTTTCCGGCACCCGTAGTAGAGACTCTCTATTTATATTGATGCTGACTTTATAGTCTGCATATTGTACGTATGGCGTGTCGTCGTTAACGGCGTTATTCTTACCAAAACCAACGATCCCTATTTCTGAAATATCTACAAAATCATGACCGGTCGCACTTTTATGATCGGTATCATAGTCACCATAATCACTTACATCAGCCCACGAGGTATCAGATTGTTCTGTACAGCCACTACAACAAGATAGAGATAGACAGAACAATACGAGTGATAATATAGAGATATATGTATTCACGATCATGGAATATCCATAGTTGTCAATGTGGGTTTTGTGCTATAACAAAAATACTCTTACGCGTTATCATCATTTGCTATAGAATTCTCCATTGCGTTCATCGAGCTTTTTGACAAGATCCTGATAAAACTTATTCTGACTTTCCGAAAGACATGACTTGACACATTGGTCAGTATTACTAATTATGTCATAGATATTCATAGCAGCTTCAAGTTGGCTCTCAATAGAATCGTTCCTTTCAGGGGCTTCACCCACATCTTCTTTCATTCTATTTTCGATAGTCTGCACAAGACTTTTTAGATTATAAATATTCCTCACCAATAAAAAATAGGATCGACTCCGTAGAGGAATCTCTGCTACATCTATGTTTGCAATTCTGGCATAACAACTATCTGAAAAGATACTTTCATTATCAATATCAAGATATTGATTTATTAGCGGAGTCAGTTTCTCTGGAACTGCTACCATTGGCTTTTTCTTATAGTCTTTAAGCGGCTTAGTATTGATATGAATGATCGTTTCCTTTATCTTATTTATCATATCATTTTTCTTTTTCTTAGTACCGAAATACTTATTGTCCGAAATGTATCTTATTACAACTGTCTGATCTGTTAAATCAATGTCGAGAATTTCAATTCCATAGTTTAACAATTTGGTTTTGATGGTTTCTTCGTTTTCCATTACTGATTTAAACTCCATAATGACCTGTGAAGTTTGTTGCTGCGCACTTATTTCAAATGTGTACGCAAGTAATGCTATTGTGAAAAATACTTTTGTTTTCATACGGATATTATTATAAGTAGATGTACATAATTAGTTTATATCAGATAATTATCGTTTCTTTGTGCTCTCATAAAATAAGAAGGTCTATCAATGGGACAAATAAAGAAACTGGAATTGACGGAATCCCAACTTGCCGAGTTGGAGAAAGGTTTCCGCCGTGGTACGAGCCATTGCTTTCGCATGCGCTGCCGCGTCATTCTTCTGAAAGCGGAGGGGTTGACTTCCGTAGAAGTAGGGGCACAAACGGACATGAGTCTGGTATCGGTGAACTCTTGGGTAAAGCGATACCTGTCGGAAGGTATTGCGGGACTGCAAACCCGTCCGGGACGAGGTCGGAAGCCCATTATGGACTCCTCGGACGAGTCTGCAGTTCGTGCGGCAATCGAACAGGACAGGCAAAGTGTGAGCAGGGTAAAAGCCTCTTGGCAGCAAGCTACCGGCAAGGAGGCAAGCGATATGACGTTCAAACGTTTTTTATCCGCATTGGCGCAAGATATAAGCGTATAAGAAAACGCCCAAGGGGAGTCCCCTCGCCGCAGCTCTACGAGTATAAGTCCGAGAAGCTGCAAGAACTTGAACAGCAGAATTGTCAAGGTCTTATTGACCTCTATTATGCTGATGAAAGCCACATCTGTACCGAAGGGTACGTTCCTTATGGCTGGCATTTGCCGGGAGAAGATGTGTTTGTCCCTTCCCAAAGGAGCACCAGGCTTAATTTGTTCGGTATGATTAGCAGAGACAACCGGTATGAAGGCTTCACCACCAAGGGGAGTATCACTGCCTATGAAGTCGTTGACTTCCTTGATGCGTTCTCCCTCAAGGTAAGGAAGCAAACGTTTGTCGTCCTTGACAATGCGAGTGTGCATCGAAACAAGAAGATAAGGGAATTGCGCAAAGTTTGGGAGAAGAGAGGACTGTTCCTGTTCTATTTGCCACCCTATTCCCCTCATCTGAACATCGCTGAAACACTCTGGAGAATATTGAAAGGAAAATGGCTCAGACCGCAGGATTATGTGAACCAAGATGTCTTGCACTATACAACTAACAGGGCGCTGGCTGCAATAGGGACGCAGTCGATTATTCATTATACGCATAATGCTGCTTAATTTTGATTACTTACTTAGTTCTTTTCTTTTAAAATTGATCGTCTCTTTAGTCTGACCATTAACTTTATAATACAGCTTACATGTCCAAAAATCATTTCCATCAGCTTGAAGTGTAGCTTTTTCTTCATTTTGTTCTTTTATTACTATATGCTGATTTTCGCATTCCCATTTACCGTTAGATAAAGGTTTTTTAACCGAGACAGTGATCTGACCTGGAGTTACATTAACATATCCTTTATCCATTTTCACATCTTTATTACGTTGTTTAACCATGATAGTTACACTGGAAGTTGTTGATTCCGCGGACGCTTTGGCTTTTTTACAACGAGCTATTGCTTCATTGCAGACCTTCTTATTATTTGTCATTTGAGAATCTGGGAGAGCAATCAATAAATCTATACAGATTTTGTATTCTTTTATAGCTTCATCATATTTCTTTTGTTTTTCAAAATTCTGTGCAGAAGAATAATGGGAGGCATAGTTTTCTTTTATGTTTGCATAGTTTTCCATCTCTTTTACAAGTACTCCCCATGAGCTATAAGCATCTCCCTTTATAGAATCATGCTGTTGTTGATATGCACCGTATTCTTTCCATGCATTTGCGGATTCAGCATATTCCCCTTCTTTACAAAGTTGCAGCGCTTCTTCTACCATTACTTGCAATTTCTGCTTAATAACATCACGACTCATAACTACTGTCTGCGTGGGGCTTGATGTGGTGCCAGATGTTGGTTCTTGTGTAGGCGTTTCCGTATCTTTCGATGAACAAAATCGTACCGACAGTCCTACTATCGCAAATAAGATTATCACTCCTCCTACTCCTATAATCTTTCCTTTCCAATTGTTCCTTTCATAAGGGGGAGGTGGAGGTAGCGTTTTTGAGCCTCCCTGATAGGGGTCATTTGGATCTCTAACCGTTGTATCCAATATAGGTGGTTTTGGAACACCCTGTTTCTCACGCCATGCTTTATCTAAATCATTAATGTAGCTTTTAAGAGTTCTATACTCTTTCATTGTGTTCTCCAAATCGGGATGAATACTAAGATAAGGTTCTATCTCTGTTAAAGTGATATTTATAGCGCCCCCATATTTTGCGATAATCTCATCAACATTTATAGTGATGTTTTCTCGAGACATTGCAATTTGTTTGAATGCTTCAAGCACGCGATCTTTAATGTACTTTGGATTATCTTTCAGCTCTTTTATTTTCTCAACTGAAAGATCGTCACTATCACCTGTTTTATAATCAGGTGATAGTGATACCCATCTATATGCTCGCAGTGCAGATATAATCTCAGAATTACTATCAGACTGACTCTCTGGATAGCTCATCCTTCGTACTACATTTGCTCGCCCTTCCTGAAAAGATGTATCAATCTGAAGAATATCTTTAGTGAAATTCTTTTCAATGTTTTTACGAACGACATCTTCTATTCGTTTTACTTCAAATTCAGCATCGGAAAATAGTGGTACTAAGAATTTGGCTTGTACAGTTGGATTTCCGCTTATCTCTTCAAACAGCACCCTTTCTTGTAAGATTTTATTGTAAACTTCATCAAATAAGAAGCACAAAGTGTTCACATCGGCAATATACTCATTATTGAACGCTATCGCCATTCCCCAAAACGCATTTCTGCGATTCGTGGATGTAAGAAAATTGTGTTTAAGATAAAGGTACATAACCTGACCATTCGTTCTACGATGAATGGTCAGTTGCGTATTCTCCTTGTTGCTTTCGTCATCAAACTGCTGAAAATAAGCCAATTCTTCTGCATTTCCATGATATAAATCGAATATCTTCGGACCGCCAAACATGTAAAATTTAAAGTTCATACTTGATTATTTAACAGCTTTTGATTATTTGAACCAACTACCCTTTACGTTTTTCAGAATAGTACTCCATAACTTTTCTGGATATTTGTCTTTGCCTGGAGTGTAAGTCTCACCATCCTGTTCTGTTTTCTTATTAAATGAACCTGCAGAGAAAACCAGAAAATCGAATTTGTACTTATAAAAAAGGCTTGTTATGGGGTTCTGATTTTGATATTTTCTAAAAATGCCTGCATATTGATTCTCTATTTCTCTGAAAAATTGTGTCGTATTCGGTACGCCGCCGGAAAATAAACTCTTATGCTTGTCTGCTTTATGACATGTAAATATGATCTTATCTTCGGATTCAATAAGTCCTTCCATTGCCAAAATTCGATTAGTGTAGTTGGCTCTTGTTGCTGGAGTTTCCCAGTCTTTTTCGACAATAAATACCCAAGTCTTTGGATTGTTAATGTTACAGATTCGTTTAATGTAAGGTGGGAAATCTTGTTCCGGGTCATCTGCCTTAAAATAATGTTCACCTGGCGCTTCCAAGATTTGACAAATAGGTTCGCCATGCTTATTCATTACTTTTATCAGCATAAAGTTCAATTTATTAGTTCGACCAGGCGCAGAATCACTATTTACGCTATTTATAAAAGTGTCACATCGTTCTTGATATCTCTTTGAATTACTTGGTCGAAAAATTCGATCGGGTTCCACTTGATACCCATTCTTCAAAAGATATCGGGTTAAACGCACTAAAGTCATCGTCTTACCAGATTCTCCCGCACCAAACAAAACGACAACAGGCGATGGGTCAGTAATTGAAACTGTTATCGCATTAACGTCATTTTCTTCTTCTTCCGTCAAGCCATAATCACGAGTAGTCCTACTATTTTGAACCGAACTACCACCTACCGTCGAATGTGAAGATCTATAATCCACCTCCACATCTATGTTACTTCTTTCAGCCATACTTAGTGTTATCTTAAATTATTAGAAATTATTTCTCTTAGCAAATACAATACCGAAGAATATAAAGCCCGCTATATCTACAAGCGCAGCTATCATTATCCAAAAGACGAACCCTCGACCTGCATATTTCCCGGCGAAGAAATCTTTCCAAACATCTATTACGCTACGCATACGCTCTGTTTTGGATACGCCGGCATACACTTTCTTATCTTCTTTGGCTATTTTGGTCATAGCGAGGTAATCCCGATCAAAATTGCTGATAAGTACATCGCTGTACTTTTCGATGATTTTGTAGGCTTGCGATAGCGTATTGGTCGTCTCAACGGTCGGTTCGTCATTGTTGTTAGGGTTGTTTTCAATCTTATCTTGCACTTTCTGTATTTGAGTAATTAACTTATTGATAGCCGGTTTATCCAACCCACGATTGATATTTTCCAACCGGGTTTTATACACAGTGCTCAATTTGGATTCCATCAGGTTATCAACTTGCTTGCGCATGGCTTGAATCAATTCTTGCCGACACTGAAAGCTGTTGCATTTAAGCTTTAGACGTTGAATTGTACCAAGTTCACCCTCCAGCTCTATAATAACAGCTTCGGCTTTGTCTGCCCAACCGGGATTGCCAGGATTGTTGATTTCGGCGGCAAACTTTGAAAAGATGGCATCTATTTTGTTTTGGAAATCCGCTTTCTCTTGCGCTATGATCTTGCCGGCTTCGCCATCATTCGCCAAATCTTGCAGCTTGCCTTTCGTTTCTGTTAGGTCACGGATTAGTACATCTTTAACTGCCGCACGATAAAAGAAGGTGTGCGTATTTGTTGGCAATGAAAAACAGAGCCAGAAAGCAAGTATCAAGATGATGCCACCAATCAATGCCCAGCCACGATTATCCACTCTAATCTTCTGATTAAAGCTATTCACTATCAATGTAGACCCCATAGAGGCTACGACAAAGAATATGATAGTGACTGCCCAAAACAAGATGATGGGCCACGAGGGTAACAGCAGATGTAAAGACTCGACAGTCGCCCAGCAACTTACTCCTAACAATAGGAGAAATGCCACGAAAGCGAAGATTCTAAAGAAGTTGTTCTGTTTCATTGTTTTCCATTTTAACAGGTTATATATTGAAATATGAATATTAACAAGAGCAAATTCGTATGTCGAATATTAGCACACAAAAAAAGCGTGGAACTATCGCTAATTACCGCCATGAGGCTCTGGACTGCCTACTACCCGATAACAAACAATAGCCCACGCCTCTGTTATATAAACCACCACTGAGGTGAGTATATAGCATTGACGTGAGCGTCCTTGTCTATTATCCCGGATAGTTGAAATTGTCCAGATTTCATAGCAGGATAATATCATAAACGCTTTCGTTTCTCAATATGTCATCTTCGGCTTCAAATAACTTCCCCGCCAAAGATGCCGCAAATATACAAGTTGTTTTGATACAACAATCATAAAAGAAGCAACTTTTTCAAGAAAATATCCACTTTTTCAACCAATAGCCAATATATTGGTATTTACAGACAATTTGCCCCCACCAAGAAGAAATGATAGAAAATACAAGTATCCCACCAACAAGCCAGAATGACTAAATTAAGCATATATAATGTTGCGACCGTATGCAAGCAAACAGGATTCTAATTCTGCATAATCAGTGCCGCCGGTCAAGTAAGTGCACAAACCAATCATAAGAATGTCAGAAAGTAAATGGTCGCAACAGACAATGTTTTGGGCAAAATTATCTCCCTTTGATGTGAGGCAGATCTCCCTTTGATGTGGGGCAAAACTCCCTTTCATCTGATGCAGATCTCCCTTTGAAGTGAACCGGATTTCCCTTTGAAGTGAGCCGGATTTCCCTTTGATATCTAACCTGTTTTATCATGATAAATTCCCTTGCTCTGTTCTTGAACAAGGTGACGCAAAGCGACAGGGTAGACAGGGTGGACAGGGTATTTTTCAACTTTATTAAATGTATATATACGTATATGCATATATGTACTATATATAATATGTTCTCACGCGAAAATATATAAAGTTAGAAAACACCCTGTC
>JAISIN010000030.1 GCA_031262085.1 Prevotellaceae bacterium | reverse complement strand
ACCATGCCGAGGCTTACCAATGCTACTTTCTCCCTTAGATATTGTCAGAATAATTCATATTGCTAAAGTTCGCTGCCATCCTTAGCTTGGCGCTCCAAAGTGTAGGGGTGGAAACAGTCGCGTCCATGCGTGTTAAAGTATAGGTTTATCCTCTATTTTAAACGGCCCCAGCCTAAGAGTGGCGCAAAGTAAGTCAAAATAGTGTACACAGGCAAATGATTCGTGCTAAAATTCCATATATATGCGCAAATTAGTCGTTACGGCTGGTTGGTGGGGCTTTTTCGCTTCCTATCATTTCTTCTTGGTAGGGGTAAATGGATTGTAAATGCCATGGTATTGACTACGCAAATATTTTAAGCATCCCTTCATCCTTTTGCTTCCTGATACATAAATCGTTTAATCGATTTCTTTGCTGTTTTTTCGAACTCCTCAAAGTGTATTTTCACTTTCGCTATCTGACAATAGGCAGGCAGCAGCTTATTCAGCTCCACGCGGTTTTGCTCCATCACCTGTTCTATATCCGTTTGCTTCAGTCCGTTGGCAAATGCCTCGTCGAAATCGGGATAAATCAGCGCTACCACTTTTTGCTGTTGCAGCACCACTAACGATTCGGCTATATAGGGCAGGTTATTGAGTTTACTCTCTATCTCTTCGGGATAGATATTCTGTCCGCTCGAAGTGAGTAACATATTTTTACTCCGTCCGCGCAGGGTGACAAATCCCTGCTCGTCTATTGTTCCCAAGTCGCCGGTATGTAGCCATCCGTCGCGATCTATTACTTCAGCCGTGATGGCAGGTTCCTTGTAGTAGCCCAGCATCAGGTTGGTTCCCCTGCACAGCAGTTCGCCGGCAACATGCTGCGGATCGGGCGAGTCGATGCGCACCTCCATGCGCGAAGCAGCTGTTCCGCACGAGCCTTGCTTCAGTGTTTCCCAACGGTGAGCAGTAATAAACGGTCCGCACTCGGTCATGCCGTAGCCAATGGTATAAGGGAAATTGATCTGTTTCAGAAACTGCTCTACCTCGACATTCAGCGGTGCGCCGCCGATAATTATCTGGTCGAAGTTATCGCCAAACATCTTCATGGCTTCCTTGCGGGCAAGCGCTTTGATCCGTTCGCTGACGATGGGTACGTGCAGCAGCAATTTGCCTATTTTATTGTCTACACGGGGGAGGATATTCTTTTTAATGATCTTCTCCACAATCAGCGGAACGCAGGCGATGCTACGCGGTTGTATCTCGGCAAACGACTGTGTCACCACTTTGGGAGAGGGCATCCGCGTGAGGAAGTAAATGTGTGCACCCACCGAGAATCCATACAAGAAATCGGCAGACATGCCGAAAACATGTCCCATGGGGAGTATGGCAACCATCTTATCGCCGGCTTTTACCCGAAACAATTCTTGAGAATAGGCTATATTCGACCACAAGCTTCGATAAGGCAGCATCACACCTTTCGAATAGCCCGTAGTCCCCGACGTGTAATTAATCACCGCCAGCTCGTCGGGGTCGGCTTTATAATAGTTGATGTGCCCGGGACGGAAGTGTTTAGGGTATCGCTTGCCGTACAGCACATTCCGGTTATCCAATGCCTCTACCAACCGACCGGAGCGTTGAAACACGACCGAGAAATCGGTCATCAGCACCACCCCCAGCAGCTCGGGCATCGCCTCTTCGTTCAGATTCTCCCATACTCGGTCGCCCACAAAGAGCAGTCGGGATTCCGAGTGGTTCACAATGTGATGAATGTTGTCGGCTTTGAACTCATGAAGAACAGGTACTATCACAGCTCCATACGTAAGCGTAGCCAGAAAGACAACGCCCCAATGCGCACTGTTGCGTCCACAGACAGCTATTTTATCGCCCGGACGGATACCGATTGCCTCGAACACTATATGAAATTTAGCAATCTTGCGTGCCACATCCTTATACTGTAGCGTAGCGCCCCGATAATCGGTAAAAGCATTCAAATCCCAGTTGCAGACAATGCTATTCTCTATGTAATCCATGAATCTTTCTTTGGGTTTCATATCATTTTTGCACAGTTTGATAAAAACTGCGCAAAATTAGATAATTCCGACATAAAGAACAAAGAAACACCGTTACTCTTCCCGCATCAAGCGACAAAAAGAGAAAAACGGAATAAAAAGGTACTGCATCTCAATACCAGTCGAAACGTTTCTTGCGACCGGCATCAATGCGCAGGAAGGTAAAGAGAAGAATGGTAAAGCCCCACAACGACGAACCACCATAACTAAAGAAGGGCAAAGGTATACCAATAACCGGCGTCAATCCTAACACCATGCCAATATTGATAAAGATGTGAAACAGGAAGATGCTGATCACCGAATAGCCGTACACCCGCCCGAACACGGTAGGTTGTCGTTCTGCCAGCGCTATCAGCCGCAACAGAAAAGCCAAAAAGAGCAGCAACACAGCCGTAGCCCCTACAAACCCCTGCTCCTCGCCCACCGTACAAAAGATGAAATCGGTATCTTGTTCGGGCACATACTTCAGTTTGGTTTGCGTACCGTTCAGGAAGCCTTTGCCCAGCAGGCCGCCCGACCCGATAGCTATTTTAGACTGGTTGACATTGTATCCTGCACCTGCCAAATCTTCCTTCATACCCAGTACCACTTCGATGCGCGTTTGCTGATGCGGCTCGAGTACCCGATTGAAGAAGTAATCCGAAGAGTACAGAAACGCCACCGACCCTATTGCAAATATCGCTATCAGGAAATAAGACGTTTGCCGCTCACGTAACGACAGGAAGAGCAGATAGCCCGTCAGCAACAGACACATTCCCCACTCTACCCACACCAAATTGAATGGTATCACATATTCGGACAACAGATAGGCTGCGAGCAATCCGCCCAACAACACCGATAAAATGTTGCGCACCGGTTCCCAGCGGCGCAGATACACCCATACCATTCCCGTCGCCGACAGCAAGATGATCATCAGCACCATGAACGGTCCTATCGGCGTAGGCGTATCGGCCATAAAGACGTCGTCGAAGCGGATACCTACCACAAAGTAAACCACCGCACACAAACCTGCATACAACACCACCCCCGGCATACCTTCCCGATACAATACTAAGAAGAAAGCCAGATAAACCAATGCCGAGCCGGTTTCGCGTTGCATCACAATCAGCAACATAGGCAGTAATATCAAACCCACCACAGCCAGCACGTGCTTCCAGTTTTTCAGGGTGAAAGAGTAGATACTCACATATTTTGCCACCGCCAGCGCAGTGGCAAACTTGGCAAACTCGGCAGACTGCAAGCTGACCGGTCCAAATATAAGCCATGAACGGGAGCCTTTCGTGTCGGGGGCAATAAAGATTGTGACAGCCAAGAGCAGTATCAGAGCTACATAAATAAAGAAAGCAAACGTGTCGTACACCATGTCGTCGAGCATCAACAGAATAAATGCCAGTCCGAACGAGCACACAATCCAAACCAGTTGTTTGCCGGCGCGGGTCGAGAAATCCCAAAACTCACGGTCGCCATAGTCATAGCTGGCTCCGCACACGCTCACCCATCCTGCCGCAATCAGCAGCAGGTAGATTCCTATCGTTATCCAGTCGAGCGACTTCCAAAAGCTATCTCTCTTCGTCTCCATAATTAATGATGCGCTTGCTATACTCTTCTGCCATGGCTTCGCTGGCAGGCGATAGTTTTCCGTTGAGATATTGTTCCATCATCAAGGCGCCGTAGGGCACTCCGTAGGTTGCCCCCCACCCTCCAT
Source organism: Prevotellaceae bacterium (assembly GCA_031262085.1). Classification (GTDB taxonomy): domain Bacteria; phylum Bacteroidota; class Bacteroidia; order Bacteroidales; family Bacteroidaceae; genus Bacteroides. The sequence goes on along the minus strand of JAISIN010000030.1, from coordinate 20,503 downwards.
TTTCGACATATACCACAATGGCAATCTTGGGATTGTCTAATGGCGCGAAGCCGATGAAGGCAGAGTGGTCGTGCCCCCGGTTTTGCGCCGTTCCGGTTTTTCCGCACACCTCCACATCGGGCAGAATCGTGCCTGCGATGCGACAAGTAGCGCTTCCGGTGACACCGGTCACAGCGGCACGCATGCCTTGCGCCACCGTTTCATAATGTTCGCGGTCGATAGAAGTGTAGCGTCGGTGCGTGTAAAGAGAATCTATCTGTTCGTCTTGTACCTCTTTCACAATATGTGGGGTAACAAAATAGCCTCGGTTGGCAATCGTAGCCGCCAAGTTTGCCATTTGCAGGGGCGTGGCAAGCACCTCGCCCTGACCGATGGCGATGCTTATCACCGTCAGTCCGTTCCATGAGCCGCGATAAGCCTTGTCGTAAAACTTGGCGTTGGGAATGAATCCCGGTTGCTCCGACGGCAAGTCGGTGCCGAGGCGGTAGCCAAAGCCTTGCGCTACGGCATGATCTTTCCACACAGTGATGGCATTTTGCGGCGAGCCGTATTTACGGTCGCCAAACATCCTGAACAACCCCCAGCAGAAATAGGCATTGCAAGAGGTAGCAATGGCAGGTATCAATGCCAAGGGCGACGCATGGGCATGGCACCCCACACGCAGATTGCCATAGACAAACCCGTGCGAGCAAGTAAACAGGGTAGAGGGTTGTATGATACCTTCTTGCAGAAAGGTCAAAGCCTGCTCCGTTTTAAAGGTCGACCCCGGCGGATAAACGCCCATAATAGTTCGGTTAAGCAACGGTTTCTGCTTGTCGCGTTGCAGCATCTGGTGATTCTTACCCCGCTGGCGCCCAATCATCAGGTGAGGGTCGAAGGTGGGTGCCGACACCATGCAGAGTATCTCGCCCGTTTCGGGTTCAATGGCTACAATAGCGCCGATCTTGTTGCGCATCAATCGCTCACCCAGCAGTTGCAGGTCGATGTCCATCCCCAGCGTCAGATTTTTGCCGGGTACGGAAGGGCGATCGTTCTTGCCATCCATATATTTTCCCTGAATGCGTCCGTGGGCATCGCGTAGCAACACCTCCACACCTTTCTCGCCGCGCAGGTATTTCTCATACGAACGCTCAATGCCTTGCTTGCCTATATAGTCGCCGCGGATGTAGTAATCGTCGTTCTCTATATCGCGCATGGAGACCTCGCCGATGTCGCCCAGCGTATGACCGGCAGCATTGTAAGAGTATTGGCGGATGGTGCGTCGCTGTATGGAGAAGCCCGGAAATTTAAAGAGCTTTTCTTGAAACACGCCGCTCTCTTCTGCCGATAGCTGGGTCATGAAGACCTGCTGTGTATAGCGCGAATAACCCGGATTCATCCGACGGTTGCGCACATCGTCCATGCGTTTGATGAACTGTTCGCGCGTAATATTCAGCGTACGACAAAAATCTACGGTATCGAGGTCGGTTACTTCGCGTGGCACAAAGGTGATGTCGTAGGCAGGCTGATTGAATACCAGCAATTTGCCGTTACGGTCGTAGATGGCTCCGCGTGACGGATACTGTATCTTGTTGAGAAACGCATTACTGTCGGCATTCTTCTTGTACATGTCGGTGGTGACCTGCAGCGAAAAGAGGCGTATCACATAGATCAGAACAATCACTATGGCTACCCCGCCTATCACGAATTTGCGTCCCTCGTATGTATAATCTTTTGCCATCACTTACCCTCCAAACCTTCGAAGGCCATAATACAGACAAGGGTAATCACCGAACTGGTAACTATCCGCAACAGTAATATGCCGGGATGGGCAAACGAAAAAGAGTCGACCACGAATAGCATGGTGTGATGTATCAGCACACAGACCGCCAAGTACTTCAGGAAAGGAAGAAATCCCATGGTAGCCAGTCCGGGGGTTATATTATCTAACAGGTCGCGTGGTGTGAACAATCTGAGCAATAGCGGACGCACAAACGCCAGCAACACGGTAGCTGCCGCATTCATACCCGGCGTATCGGAGAATATATCGACTGCCAGTCCTAAGAAAAACGCCCACACCATCAAGGTGTTCCGATTCGTTTCCGAATCGAATTTCAGTATCAGATATATATATAGAATAGGGGTGGCGTATCCGGCAATATGTACATTGTTCAGTATCAGCGCCTGCAACAGCACCAATCCGACGAACCATCCTATTCTATGTAGATAATTTACTAACACAATACTATACCGTTATTCGGGTTAAAGATTTATTCCTGCTCCAACCGTTTTTGTTCCTCTTGCCCGACGCGTGCAATCACCCGCACGTCGCTCACCTTGCCGAAATCGGTAGCCAGCTTTATCTTCAGCAAGTACGACAGCCCGTCGTGCGAATCGGACATATCTGCCACCGTACCGACCGTAATCCCTGCGGGAAAGACGTTTGAGTAGCCGCTGGTGACCACGGTGTCGCCAATATTAAATTCGGCATGACGCGGCAAGTCTCTCATATACGCATAGCGCGAATCGCCATATTCCCACTTCAGGTATCCGAAGTAGTCGCTTCCTACAATCTTGCAACTGATGTTCGATTTGCTGTTAAGCAACGAGATAACCGTAGCATAGTGTGCCGATGTTTTGTAAACAATGCCCACCACACCGTTGGCATCTACCACTCCCATTTCGGGTTGGATGCCTGCATCTTTTCCTTTGTCGAGAGTAATGTAGTTATCTACTCTATTCAGGCTATTTTTTATAACATCGGCTTTGTATATCCGGTAATCCTCCAGTTGTACGTTGAGTAAGCTTCGCAGCGCTACCGAATCCATTCCTTTATCTCTCAGTGTTTTTTCGAGCACGGCAATACGTTGCTCAAGCCACACATTGCGGTCGAGCAAATCACTATTGACCTCCTTGAGATGAAAGTAAGAGATCACCGAGCCTGAGATGTCGTACATCTTCCCCACCACACTGTTGGCAGACGAGAAGAACACCCCTTGCTGATAGTTATTAAAACGAAACAACAAAACAAAACTGACTATCTCCAGCAGTAAAAAGAGAAACCAGTAATTGTATTTGAGTAGAAAGTTCAGTAGATTCTGCATACACGTCTTAACGCATCAGGAAAGAGAAGCGGTCTACATTTTTTAGCGCTACCCCTGTTCCCTTTGCCACCGCGTGCAGCGGATCTTCGGCTATGTGGAACGGAATATTTATTTTGTCGGTCAAACGCTTGTCCAGTCCTCTCAACAAGGCTCCTCCTCCTGCCAGGAAAATGCCGTTGTGTACAATGTCGGCATAAAGTTCGGGAGGGGTATTTTCCAATGCGTTGAGTATGGCAGTTTCTATCTTCGAGATCGATTTTTCCAAGCAGTGTGCCACTTCCTGATAGCACACGGGCACCTCCATGGGCAAGGCCGTGATGCGGTTCGGACCGTGTACGATATAATCGTCGGGGGCATCTTCGCCCAGCTCGGTCAGGGCAGCACCTACATTGATTTTGATGCGTTCTGCCATGCGTTCGCTCACCTTTACGTTGTGCTGGCGGCTCATATACTCCTGAATGTCGGATGTCAAGTCGTCGCCGGCTATTCGGATGGAGTTGTTCGATACGATACCTCCCAGCGATATAACCGCAATCTCGGTCGACCCGCCGCCAATATCTACAATCATGTTCCCTTCGGGAGCTTCCACATCTATACCGATTCCGATGGCAGCAGCCATAGGTTCAAAAATCAGATAAACATCGCGTCCGCCTGCGTGTGCGGCAGAGTCACGCACGGCACGCAGTTCGACCTCGGTACTTCCCGACGGTACTCCGATCACCATGCGCAGCGATGGCGAGAAGAGATGGTTGCGTGTATTAACCATTTTAATCAACCCGCGTATCATCTGTTCGCACGCATAAAAGTCGGCTATCACGCCATCGCGCAGTGGTCGGATAGTACGTATGTTTTCGTGGGTTTTCTCGTGCATCATTTTTGCCTTTTCGCCCACTGCAATCATTTTGTCTGTTCGACGGTCGAGCGCCACCACCGATGGTTCGTCTACGACAATCTTTCCGTTAGTAGTAATGATGGTATTGGCTGTGCCCAAGTCCATCGCTATCTCTTGTGTAAAAGAAAACCAACCCATATATTGATTATTCTAAGTTATTAATTAACATTTCATATTTATAGGCGCTACACCATAATTATTATGAGCACCGATTCATTACCAATGAATCAGTGCTTGAAATGGCGTATGCCGGTAGTCACCATCACCATACCGTGTTCGTTGCAATAGTCAAAGGTGAGTTGATCTTTGATAGAACCTCCGGGCTGAATCACTGCCTTCACGCCCTCCTTATCGGCAATCTCTACGCAGTCGGGGAAGGGGAAGAAAGCATCGGATGCCATCACTGCCCCATGCAGGTCGAAGCCGAAGCTTTTGGCTTTGTCGATGGCTTGCTTGAGCGCATCGACCCTCGAAGTCTGCCCTACTCCGCTGGCAAGCAGTTGTTTTCCTTTTGCAAGTACGATAGCGTTCGACTTGCTGTTCTTCACAATTTTATTAGCAAAGAGCATGTCTTCTGTCTCTTGCGGTGTAGGCTCGGTCAGGGTGACGCTCTTCAAGTCGGCAGGCGTTTCGATGTTAAGGTCGCGTTCTTGTGCCAGCACTCCATTGAGCAATGAGCGGAATTGCTTGCGCGGCAATTGTACAGGCTTGCGCACCAAGATGATGCGGTTTTTCTTCTGCCCGAGTATTTCGAGTGCATCAACATCGTAATCGGGGGCAATGATCACTTCAAAAAATATCTTATGTATCTCTTCTGCCACTTCCCGGTTGATTACTGCATTGGTAATCAGCACTCCTCCGAATGCCGAAACGGGGTCGCCCGCCAACGCATCTTTCCATGCTTCGAGCACCGTAGAGCGCGAAGCCAGCCCGCACGCGTTGTTGTGCTTGAGCACGGCAAAGGTCGTTTCGCTAAATTCGTCGATCAGGTCGACGGCAGCATGGATATCGAGCAGATTGTTATACGAAATCTCCTTGCCGTGAATCTGATCGAACATGGCTTCCAGATTGCCGTAGAAGTATCCTTTCTGGTGTGGATTCTCACCATAGCGCAAAGATTTGGGGTTGTTGACCGAGCAGCGGAATGCCGAACCTTCGTCGCTATCGAAATAATTGAAGATGGCAGTGTCGTAGTTCGACGATACGGCAAATGCCTCTTTGGCAAACCAGCGTCGTTCTTCGAGGGTGGTTTCGGCTCCGTGTTCCATCAGCATGTCGCACAGCGGCAAATATTGTGCCTGCGAAGCTACGATTACCACGTCGTTATAATTCTTGGCAGCTGCCCGTATGAGCGAGATGCCTCCAATATCAATTTTTTCGATCACAGTAGCCTCATCGGCACCTGAGGCGACGGTTGCCTCAAACGGATATAAGTCAACAATGACCAAGTCTATTTCGGGGATTTCGTACTTCTCTATTTGTTGCAAGTCTTGTTCCAGTGCGCGTCGTGCCAGAATACCTCCGAACACTTTAGGATGCAAGGTTTTTACGCGCCCTCCCAAGATGGATGGATAGCCGGTAAGGTCTTCTACCGCGCGGCATGGATATCCCAGTGTTTCAATGAATTGACGGGTTCCTCCTGTTGACAGGAAGGTCACTCCTTCTTCGTGCAGTTTGGTGATGATTTCATCCAAACCTTCTTTGTGATACACAGAGATTAAAGCAGTTTTTATTCTCTTTCTTTCAGACATAGTAAACCATTATGTATTTGAAAGCGCAAAGGTAAATAAAATGTTGAGTAACTTGCTAACCTCAACTATATTATTTCGCGTATTTTCTTGTTTTATGTATATCGGGGCAGTATAAATCCTGTCTGTCAACTACAACCAAAGCATGGTATCGGACACATTTTTCTTGTATTTACGCGAAAGTTTGATACAACACTCATTAAATGGCGGCGTCAATTGTATCTGATCACTGTCTATGCCGCACAAATAGTCGGCGTTGATAATGAACGACCTGTGAACCTGTACAAAATGGTTGGATGCCGACAAGATCTGATTGGCATCGGTTCGCTTACGTAGACAGTAGGTCTGCACGGCAGCGCCCAATTCGGACAAGCATACGTGCCACTGGCGTATCTCCGAATCGTAGACGAAGTAACCTATCCGCGACAGATGAAACACCTTGCTGCCGGAGGGTGTGTTGACGTAAAAGTACTCTTTATTCAGCGAATATCGGGGCGGCAGAGCCGTCTGTAAGCGTTCGATGACCACAGCCATTTCGGTTTCGGTGAACGGTTTCAACAGGAAATCGAAGCCGTCGGCACGGAATGCCTGAAGCAAATATTTATTATAAGCAGTGTAGAAGACTACCCGCATCTGCCAGTTGAGTTCTTCGCGCACGCTATTCAACAAGTCGAAGCCGGTGCCATCGGGCAACTCTACATCCAGAAACAACACCGACGGACGGTACTTCATCACCAAGTCGATACCTTCTTGAACCGTGCAACCCACAGCAACCACCGGATATTCCGGATACGAAACCGACAAGACGGAACGAAGTCGACCGGTCGACTCTTCGTCGTCGTCGATAATCAAACTGATGTAATGTGCTATCATAAAGTATATGTATACGCGGTGGGTATATAGATCGAAACCTCGGTACCCGCCGGTGAATTGCCTTGAATATTGAAAGTCATTTGTGCGGTTTTGTTACGGCGATTGAGCAGATAGATGGTTTGGCTGATGACTTTCAGTCCGGTGCCGGTGCCCTTCGTATCGGTACGCTGACCGGGTATATAACCGCGCCCGTTGTCGCAGACACGAATGCGTATGCCTTCGGTTTCGCGCAGCACACTGATGTACAGCTTTTTCGCCTCCTTCAATCCCGACAATCCGTGCTTGATGGCATTCTCGACCGGTATTTGTATAATCATGGAGGGCACCCGGAAGGTATCGGTGTCGATAGTCGGGTCGACCTCCAACGACCACCTAAATGTATCGCCAAACGACAACGTGCTCAAGTGGATATATTCGTCGACAAAAAGCAGCTCCTCCTTCAACGAAACTACCAGACAGTTGGTTGCCTTCAGACTGCGACGCAGATAATGAATCAGACGGAGAAGCTGGTTTTTCACCTCCTCGTGTTCGGAGAACTGCTGCAGTTCATGTCCCAGCACATTAAAGATAAAGTGTGGCGACACATTGCTGCGCAAATTTTCTATGTGCGAACGAACGAGCTGTTCGTGGTAACGCTGCGTGAGCAGTTCGCGTTTCTTACGCCCCAACCAGAAAAAGAATATCAAACATGCCACGAGCAGCAAGCAACCTATTGCCCAAAGGAGATTGTACAAATTGTTCGTTTCAATGCTGACCTGTTGTTCCTTGATTTTTATTTCACGTTGCAGCAGTGTAGTGTCTTGCCGGTAGCGCATTTCTATCTCGGAGATTTGCGACAACATGCGATCGTTGCGAACCGAATCGTTGCTTGCCATATTCTCCTGTTGCAGCCGGTAGGCTTCGCGATAGTTGCCGGTTTGCTGATAATATTGTTGCAGATATTGATTGCGCGAATCGGCATAGATAACGCTCAGCACCGTATCTCTTGCCGTTTGCTCTATGATTTTAGGGCTTCGGACAGATGATTGGTTTTGAGCGCCAGCGCCATCTGCAAGATTTTGAGGTAATACGCAAAGACCCGATTGCCTGTTTTGTCGAAGTAGTCGTAGCTTTCGTCGATGTACAAACGGGCTGAATCCAAATCCCCGTCCAACAGGAACAATTCGCCCAAATTGCCTTTTACCAGCTCTTGCTGATGTTTCAGATGCTGATAGGGCGCTACCGTAGCAAATGCCTTGCGCATGTATTGCAGAGCAGTAGAATAATCCTTACGGTAATAATACGAGTTGCCGCGATTGTTATAATAGGTAAACCGTTCGCTCACTTTCATCTGTGGCAACAAGCTGTCCGCCATGCCGAAATAGTGGTCGCAAAGGGTAAAGTTACGAAGCGACATGTAGGTGTGCCCCAATCCGTAATAGACAGGTATCTTCTGCTGCTCGGGCAATTCCAGCGAATCGCACAAAAAGAGGGCGCGCCGATAGTAGTGCGAAGTGAGGTCATAGCGATTGCGAAAACTCCACGCATCTGCCAGATTGATGCAGATGTCGGGCAACAAGGTTGTACGATTGCTTTGCCGACAATAGTAATAGGCATGTTCGTAGCACACCGTGGCAGAATCGAAGCGCCCCAGAGCCATTTGTACATTGCCTTCGATGGTATAGATGTCGGTAAGCAGACTGTTTTCGAAATAGGGGGAGTAGTGTGAGGAGGTGCCGAGAAAGCGTCTCACCCGTCCGAAGTAGTAATCGACCGAATCATAATCCGCCGACGGGAAGAAAGATTTTCCGTAAAGCGCTATCAGGCGGTAGTAATCAGCGCTATCCGAGGTCTGCACCATCCGTTCCCGCAACAACTTGCGGGAGTACTCCACATTAGAGTATGCCGAATCAAGCATATTGTCTTCCAAGAAATCAATCTTTGGATCAGACGAAAGATTTCTCTTTACCATTCTATCACCGCATCCGTACATTACACTTACGAAAAAGGCAACAAGCAGAAAGAGAACATTCATTTTTTTGGTTTTGCAGCCATTGAACGACATAAGAGAAGTAGTATAAACAATTAGCAATCAGACAATAATATAAAAGAAACAATCAATAATACGTATGAAACTAATCAGCCAAGGATACGCGCCTCATATAACTGCGACAAAAATAACGATTTATTTTCTTGCAACAAATAGCAAAGCTATTTATTACAAAAATATAAATCCGTGTAGTGATATGACTATATCTTATGGCTATCTATTCCCTGTCTGTTCTTTTGTTTTATCTGCCGATAGACGAAGATAAACGCAGGGACGAGAAACGAATCGGCAGCTATCCATGCCAGCGGGTCGCCAAAGCAAACGCCGAGGAATGCCCAGGCAGGCACGGCATACACACTCACCAAGATGCGGGCTATCATTTCCGAAACGCCCGAGAACAGAGCAAGATTGGTATAACCCACCCCTTGAATGGTATAACGCAAAATGCAAAGCAGCCCCAGAACGGGAAAGAATGCTACCGAGACGTGCAAGAACAGTTCGGCATTCATCAGGATATCGGTCTGCGACGGCTCAACAAAGAGCAACGTAAGCATGCGGGCGCCCGGCAGCAGCACTGCCAGCATCAGAGCGCAGTAGATCAACATTATCACCGCGCTGGCTTTCACCCCTTGCGGAATGCGTTCGGGCTTGCCCGCTCCGTAGTTCTGTCCGCTATACGTTGCCATGGCTATTCCCAATGTCTCCAGCGGACACATGCAAAACGCCTTGATGCGCATAGCAGCCGTGAAGGCAGCGATGTAGACGGTTCCCAGTGCATTGTTGGCGCTCTGCAACATAATGCTTCCGATGGCAGTAATCGAAAATTGCAATCCCATAGGCATTCCGATATAGAGCAGGGTGCGGGCAAGCCGACCGTCGTAGCGGCGCTAGTCGGGAGTACTCTTCAATATCTGAAAACGACGCATCATGTAGTGATAGCACAGCACAGCCGAAAGCCCCTGCGACACAACGGTAGCGATGGCAGCACCCGCTACCCCCCATCCCAGCGCCAATATACACACCAAGTCGAGAATAATATTCAGTAGGGTAGAAAAGAGCAGAAACCAAAAGGGTGTCTTACTATCGCCCAATGCACGAATGATTGCCGACAGCACATTATAGAAAAAAGTGCAGGGAATACCGATAAAGGTAATCAGCAAATAGTAATAGGCGTCGGCAAAGATATTGTCGGGGGTAAGCATCATGCGTAAGATGGTGCCACACAAGATACCGGTAAGGATGGCAATGACTACCGACATCACAGCCGACAGACGCAAACTGACGGCTACGTACCGACGCATCGTAGAATAATCGTGTGCGCCGAACTTCTGTGCGATGGGAATACCGAACCCCCCACAACAGCCATTGCAGAAACCTAAGATGAGGAATATGACCGAGGTACTGGCGCCTACCGATGCCAAAGCATCAATCCCCAAGAACTTACCTACTATTGCAGCATCGACAAGCGAATAGGTTTGTTGCAACAGATTGCCCAATAAAAGAGGCATCGTAAATTTAAAAATAAGCGGCAGAGGGCGTCCCTCCGTCATTTCATGCAAAACCGCCATAACTATAATCGTTAAATCGGCTGCAAAGATACTTCAATTTCCTTATTCAGATGAACTTTTTGCCGGTCATTCCATGAAGGAGAAGATGGAAACGATTTCTATTTCCGGGATGGGACTAAGGTAAACAGATATTTTTTTTCTGCTCGAATGGTAGTTATTCTAAAATATTATACTACTTTTGCAGCGGACAAACGATATTACAAAAAGTGAGGGGTATTAGCTCATCTGGCTAGAGCGCGACAATGGCATTGTCGAGGTGATCGGTTCGAGTCCGATATGCTCCACACTTTTAAATTGCATTAAACACTTCAAATTAATTAAGGACTAAATACGGGTAGTGATACTAGTATTTAGTCTTCTTCTTTAATATACGGTCAATCATCAACGCTATCGCCCCGTCGCCCGTCACATTGCAAGCTGTGCCAAAACTGTCCATCGCGATATAAAGAGCAATCATCAAAGCCTGCGTAGCCTCGTCAAAGCCAAGTACCGACTGCAACACGCCCAGCGCTGCCATAATAGCACCTCCGGGAACGCCCGGCGCCGCTACCATTGTGATACCCAGCAGACAGATAAATCCGGCAAACATAGGGAAGTCATAGGGCATGTCTTGCATAATCATCAGCGCCAATGCACACGCCACGATCTTCAACGTACTACCCGACAAGTGTATGGTAGCGCACAACGGAACCACAAAACCGGCTATCTTCTCGGATACGCCGTTCTTGACTGCCTGCGCCAAGGTGACCGGTATCGTAGCTGCCGACGATTGCGTGCCCAGCGCCGTGAAATAAGCCGGAAGCATCTTGACCAGCAGCTTCAACGGATTGCGATGCACCAGCAAGCCTGCCACCGTGTACTGCAACAGCAACACGAAGATATGTACTCCGAAGATAACCAGAATGATGCGAACAAATACCACCAATACCGGATAAACCTGACCGGCATGTGCCATTCCCAAAAAGATGCCGAATATATAAAGCGGCAACAGCGGAACGATCACTTTGGCTATGACCCTTGTGATAATATCGCTAAAGTCGCGGCAAACCTCCTTCAACACCGTGCTCTTCAAGTTTGCCAAACCCAAACCAAGCACAAACGAGAGCACCAAGGCGGTCATCACATCCATCAACGGCGGAATAGCGACCTTGAAATAAGGGAGTAAACCCGGCACTTGGGAGACCGCGTCGAGCGATACTTCTTTGTCAATCATCGAAGGGAAAAGAGCTGCGCCGGTAAAGTAAGAGATAAATCCGGCTATCAAGGTAGAGCCGTAGGCTATCGCTACGGTAAGCAACAACAACCGTCCGGCTTTGTTGCCAATATCGGCAATAGCCACAGCGACCAGCCCGACGATAATCAGCGGAATGGCAAATCCCAGAAATTCACCGAACAGAGCGTTGAACGTAACAAAAAGACGAGTGATACCGACAGGAAGATAATTACCGACGCAGATACCCAGCACAATGGCTATCACCACGCGCGGGAGCAATCCGATATGCAGACGCTTCATTCTTCCAGCAACGCTTTCAGGAAGTCGTCTAACTCCCTATCCAAACCTTTCAGCAACTCCTTATTTACTAATAATGTGTCGTCGTCTATCAGGAGTAGCTCGGCAACGGTCTCCTTCTCTTCGTCGACCAAGACAAAAGAGTAGGGCTTCAAAATATTCAGTCGGTCGAGCATGCCGTCGTTGTTGAGCGCGTGGAGCTGATTGGAGAGCAGACGTTCTACCTCTTTATAAAATTTATCACCGGTATAGGTCATCCACTCTTCTATAACGTTGGTAGCCAATTCGCAGTCGTCATCGTCGAAGACAATAAATTCGCCCGTAACGGCAACAGCCTGCAGATGAATGTCGGTAACGGCAGGAGCGGTCTGGCAATTCAGGTATCTGCTTACTGCCTCTTTAAGGGTATCCTCCAACTGCGTGGAGGAGAAAGAGTTCAATTTCATATATCACACAATTTTATGGGTTATCATCTTCATCTTTGACGCGTTGCATTTGAGCGTTCAGGCGCATCAAGCCATTCTCACGCTCTTTCAGTTCGCCGTAGTAACGCACCACTTCGGCATAATTGGGCACGCTCCAGTCGACCACTTCCCCGCCCAATTGTTTGGCTTCTACGTCATCGACCTCGTAAGCCAACTTCTGTGCCTGTTCGATCCACTGAAGAGCTGTTTCGATGCTGTCTTGCATCTCGTAGCCAAATGCCAGATTGTAGGCAGCCCTCATTTTCTGTTTGGGTCGTTTTTTTGTGTTGTACTCTTTCGTCCAGAGTGCTACGGCGTTGCTCCATTCCTGCTTTCGCACATACACTGTCGCATCGCGCATATTCACCGTTCCTCCGGCAAAATAGTAACGCATGCCCGTTTTCCAATAAGGCAGCAAGTCTTTCACCGGCACCGTTCCGGCAAAGCGCGAAGCTTCGTCTATCATCTGCTTCTCTCCGATCAGACGGGCATTGGCACCGGCTATTGTCGCGCCGGTTGCTTCCCAAAAGATGCTGTCGGCATCCGCAACGGTTGCCATCGCTCCGCTGCGGTTGGGCACGTACACCCTCACCACCGGATAAACCTTTGCATCGAGTGTAGCATCGTAAGCCCCCCACTCTTCGGCAAAGTTCACACGGCGGATGGTTCGTATCTGTACATTTTCCAATGCGATGAGACAATCTACCTCCAACTGCTGCGCCAACTGCCCGACCTCCTCTCTGCCAAGTATGCCTTCGCGCGGAATGACATCGGCAGCCCGCAACGCCGAGTCGCAAATCACGACTTGGTCGAAATAGTTTCCATCTGCCAGCGCCTCTGCCAAAGCCTCGGTAGTTACTTGGGGGTCGCCATTGTAGTAATCGATACGACGGGTAATCTCATCCGCCTCTTTTGCGGGACGATCGATGATCTGTTGATTATCGGGTACCACCGGCATGTTGTTGACTACCCCCACCTTTTTCAAGGCAGCGGGGAAACTCACTTTAGCCGGCAACATATAATCTATGGAGAACTGCTCGACGGTTTGGCAACCGGCAAACAGTCCTGCACATAGTAATGCGGGAAAAATTCTCTTTATAATAACATTATATCCTTCCATGACAGTTTTTGTACTTCTTTCCGCTTCCGCAGGGGCAGGGGTCGTTACGCCCTACCGTCTTCTCTACGCGTATGGGTTCGCGTCGTGCTTCGCGGGTGTCGCGTGCGGCAGCTGCCTGCTGGCGCGGGTCGGAAAGAGTTTGTTTATTCTCGCGATACCTGCTCATATCCTGTCGACGCTCGGGCGCAGCCTGCCGCACTTCTTGCGGTTCCTGCACCGGTATCTGTCCGCGCATCAACACCGAAACTGTTTGGTTATTAATTTTCTCAACCATGCTATCGAACAGCGTTACCGATTCGAGCTTGTATATCAACAGCGGGTCTTTCTGTTCGTAGCTGGCGTTCTGCACCGAGTGCTTCAGCTCGTCTAATTCGCGCAGATTCTCTTTCCACGCCTCGTCGATGACATGCAGCAAGATCGACTTCTCGAACGCCTTCACGACCTCCCTGCACTCGGTGTCGTAAGCAACCTTGAGCGGGCACGAGATGTTGTAGACGCGCTTTCCGTCGGTAATGGGAATCAGGATGTTCTCGTACATCTGTCCTTGCTTCTCGTACACCTCCTTGATCACCGGATAGGCTACCTGCGCCATGCGGTCGGTTTTACGTTTGAACTGCTCCAGCGCCTGGTTAAAAGTACGTTCTGCCAAGTCCTCTTTCTTCTCGTTCCGGAACTCTTCTTCGGTGAAGGGCACCTCCATAGCAAGCGTTTGCAGGATGTCGAGCTTGCAATTCTCGTAGTCGGGTATCTGCAGCGGAGTGGCGCAACGATCCCACACCATATTGACGATATCCATGCCGATGCGTTCACCAATGAGTGCGTGCCGACGTTTGGTATAGACCACGGTGCGTTGCTTATTCATTACATCGTCGTACTCCAGCAGTCGCTTACGAATGCCGAAGTTGTTCTCTTCCACTTTCTTTTGGGCACGTTCGATGGCATTAGAAATCATCTTGGCTTCGATCATCTCTCCCTCTTTGAATCCCAATTTATCCATCACACCGGCTATACGCTCGGAAGCGAACAGACGCATCAAGTCGTCTTCGAGCGAAACGAAGAAGACCGACGAACCCGGGTCGCCCTGCCGACCGGCACGTCCGCGCAACTGACGGTCGACACGGCGTGATTCGTGACGCTCGGTACCGATAATTGCCAAACCGCCTGCCTCCTTCACTTCTGGGCTAAGCTTGATGTCGGTACCACGTCCTGCCATGTTGGTGGCAATGGTTACGATGCTGCTCTGTCCGGCTTGTGCCACGATGTCTGCCTCCTTCTGGTGCAACTTGGCGTTGAGCACGTTGTGAGAAATCTTGCGCATGGAAAGCATCTTGCTGAGCATCTCCGATATCTCTACCGAGGTCGTACCCACCAAGACAGGACGTCCTGCCTGCACCATTCTCTCTATCTCTTCAATAACGGCTTTATACTTCTCGCGTTTGGTGCGATATACGCGGTCGTTCATATCGGTACGTGCTATGGCGCGGTTGGTAGGAATCACCACCACATCTAATTTGTATATATCCCAAAACTCACCGGCTTCGGTCTCTGCCGTACCGGTCATACCAGCCAGCTTGTGATACATGCGGAAGTAGTTTTGCAGGGTGATGGTTGCAAAAGTTTGGGTGGCAGCCTCTACCTTTACACGCTCTTTGGCTTCAATAGCTTGATGCAAGCCGTCGGAGTAGCGTCGTCCCTCCATGATACGTCCGGTTTGCTCATCGACAATCTTCACTTGCCCGTCGATAACCACATACTCGTCGTCTTTTTCAAACATGGTATATGCTTTCAGCAACTGGTTGATGGTGTGTACCCGTTCCGACTTGATGGCATATTGCGTAAGCAGGTCGTCTTTCTTTTCGAGACGTTGCTCATCGGTCAGTCCGGCTTCATTCTCTAATTCCGAAAGTTGCGCAGTAATATCGGGCAAAACGAACAAGGTGGGGTCGTCGGCATTACCGGTAATCAGGTCGATACCTTTGTCGGTCAGGTCGACGCTATTCAGTTTTTCGTCTATGACGAAGTAGAGCGGGTCGGTAGCTTCGTGCATGCGTTTGTTGTTCTGCTCCATATAGACCTCTTCGGTCTTGAGCATACCGGCTTTGATGCCTTGTTCGCTCAGGAATTTGATAAGAGGTTTATTTTTGGGCAGTGCCTTATGGCTGCGAAACAGAGCGAGGAAGCCCTCTTCGTTTTGCTTTTTGTCGTCTGTACCGATCAGGTGACGAGCTTCTGCCAAGTATTGCGTGGCGAGTTTCTTCTGTGCCTCTACCAACCGTTCGACCAACGGTCGAAGTTCTTCGAAGAGTTGATCTTCACCTTTGGGTACCGGACCGGAGATGATGAGCGGCGTGCGGGCATCGTCAATCAATACCGAGTCGACCTCATCCACAATGGCATAATTGTGCTGCCGTTGTACCAGATCTTTGGGGCTGACAGCCATGTTATCTCTCAGGTAGTCGAAGCCGAACTCATTGTTCGTACCGAAGGTAATATCTGCCATATAAGCTTGTCGGCGTGCATCGGAGTTGGGCTGATACTTATCGATACAGTCTACACTCAGCCCGTGGAACATGTAAATAGGTCCCATCCATTCCGAGTCGCGTTTCGACAGATAGTCGTTCACCGTTACCACGTGCACGCCGTTTCCGGTCAGTGCATTGAGGAACACGGGCAGGGTGGCAACCAATGTTTTACCCTCGCCGGTTGCCATCTCGGATATTTTACCCTTATGCAACACCACGCCGCCAAACAACTGTACATCGTAGTGAATCATGTTCCAAGTGATTTCAGTGCCTCCTGCTATCCAGTGGTTCTGATAGATGGCTTTGTCGTCTTCGATGCGCACAAAGTCTTTCTTGGCAGCCAGCAGGCGGTCGAAATCAGTCGCGGTCACTACGATCTCTTCGTTCTCGGTAAACCGTTTGGCAGTCTCTTTTACGATAGCAAAAGCTTCGGGCAGCACTTCGTTGAGCGCTTTCTCGTACACCTCCAGTACTTCTTTCTCCAACTTGTCTATTTGGGCAAAAACGCCTTCGCGTTTTTCTAATTCAATATCCTCGATACCGGCTTTGAGTTCGGCAATTTTGGCATGCAGCTCGCTTGCCGACTGTTGTATATGGCTTTTCAGTTCCCCTGTCTTGGCGCGTAAGGCATCGTTATCAAGTGCTTCAATAGCCGGATAGGCCGCCTTGATTTTATCTACCCACGGTTTTATCTCTTTCATGTCGCGTGTAGCTTTGTTGCCGAAGATGGAGCTTACAAATTCATTAAATCCCATTGAATGAATGATTAAAAATTAAAAAATTAGAATTGACGTCTTATAGCGAATGCTTTAGCTTGAAGCTTAAACACTATGCTTGATTTAAAAGTGCAAAATAGAAAGCTCTTCACAGGCATTGGGGGCACGTATACGCATGGCGCTGGCTAAGGTAGGAGCGATGCGCAATATGCTTACAGCGGTGTTTATCTTTTGTGCCTTTATATTCCCACCCAATAGAATGAGCGGTGCGGGGGTGGCGATATGCCTTACTACGCGGTTGGTGTTGGTTTGCTCATCGACGAGCGTCCAACCGGGCAGTACGTCTATGATAATATCGCCCGAACGTCGGCGATGATAGGAGTTGCGCACTCTGCCTATAACAGGCGACCACAACCCTTGCAGCAGTCGGTGTGCCGACCATGCTTCGTTGACGCCGCTAAACTGCATCAGGAAGTCGGCAGAGCGGTCTTGTATCTCACCCGGATCGATCTGTTTCTTCTCTATCAGTTCGTGATTGAGATAGATTTGCCGGTCGTAATAGGTCTCTACATATTGACCTTCGCCGTAGGTTGCCATGAGATACATATTGAGCAGGGCAGCGCAACGGTTGAGATAGAACTCTCCGCCGGGGATGCGGTATAATCCCAAATCGGAAGCATCGTTATCTACATAGCCGGTAGAGGTGATGCAGAACAAGAGGTTGTGCAGACCGACCTTGCGTTCGAGCAGTTCGAGCAGGGAGGCGAGTGTGCGGTCGAGACGCGCATACGTGTCTTGCATTTCCATGGCACACTCTTGTGTACTGTTATGATTGTAATTGCCGGCATAGTAGGTCAGTGCCAGCAAGTCGGGGGTATCGTCTTTTCCGATGGTGCTTTTGTCCAACAACTCTTCGACGAGCATGTTCACTTCGTCGTTGATGTAAGGACTGGCTATCAGACGCCGGAACTTATTGGTTCGTTCGTTGTCGAACTTATATTTAAAAGGAGTGTCGCGCCATTCGGGCAGGAACGTATAGGTATTGACGGGGAACATCGGTTCCCACACCATATCGCGGATGCGGTAATCGGGCGATCGGCGTTCATTATACTGGCTGACCCACCACGGAAATTCGGAGTAATACGTGGTGCTGCACCACTTCCCCGTATTTTCGTTGAGCCAGAAGGCTCCGTTTCCGGCATGTCCGGCAGCCAATACTGCGGCGTCGCGGGTAGGGGCAATGGCATATACCATCCCGCGGTTGCGGGTAGCGATCTTTAGTTCGTCGGCAACGGTGGAGGTGAGCAGCTGATTCGGCGACGAATTTTCGTCGGTATAGTTGCCCATAAAGGCTGAATCGTCGACGCAGTTCACTGTGCGCAAGGTAGCTACATCCATCCGGTAGCGACCGATAATGCCGTTCATCGAAGGAGTAGTGCCACTATAAATAGCAGCAATAGCCGACGCGCGGTCTACGCCGGTAAAGGGAAAGTCGACTTGGCGATACACCATACCTTCACGAAGCAACCGTTTGAATCCTTTCTCACCATACAGCGACGAGAATGCCTCCATATAGTCGCTACGCAACTGATCTATCGTCAAAGTGACCACTAATCGGGGGGTCGTTATCGGCGATTGCGCTTGCAGACCGGTAAAGGTCAAAGCTAAAATCGATGTTATCAGTCCTTTTCTCATTCCGTCTATGAACAGCTTATCACTCATTGCTTTTATAACTCAAAATGATATTACTCACTATGCGTACCAACAAACAAGCCGTCAAAGGTAATACAGCCGCATTGATTTTTTGTGGTATGACGGCAGAAAGTGCTATAAATAGTGTTAACATAATGCCAACGACCACCATGTAGCAACAAAGTTCTTTCCTTTTCACCTTTATATATATGTATGGCAAGAACAGCAGGTGCAACGGATGAAACACGATCAGCAAGTAATTGGGACTCACAGCGGGATGCTGGGAGAAGAAAAACAGAAAAGCAACCACACAACCTGCCACTCCGGCTGCAAAGAACAGCAACACATCCAGCACCCATAGCGAGCGTCGGGTAAATATGCCGTAAAGGGTAGCCATGCTTATCAACAGGAGCAGCAACAAGAAGGTGCACATCGGAGTGAAGAAATCGGTCCACGAGCCTGACGTTGATAGCGACTCCATGTCGAGCAACGTCTCCTCTTTCGATACAAGCG
The DNA here is from genome assembly GCA_031262085.1 of Prevotellaceae bacterium. Taxonomy (GTDB): domain Bacteria; phylum Bacteroidota; class Bacteroidia; order Bacteroidales; family Bacteroidaceae; genus Bacteroides. The sequence continues at coordinate 1,773 of JAISIN010000030.1, read as the reverse complement.
GACGGCGTGAACCTACCAAATCCATGCTATCGACGGTATCCAAACTGGTTATCGATAGTTTGGAATTATCCGCAATCTGAGCTTTCGCAAAGAAATCACGCACATAGAACGGTATAAACATCATGGCGCGTCGGTTGATGGGTTGGTCGGCAGGCGAACCCAAACAAAAATCGATACTAAAGCGTGCCCACAAATGTTGTTCGGTATAATGATAAATCAAGCTGCGAAAGGTTACGCCGACATGGGTAGATACCATATCTTCTGCATACAGTACGGTGCCGTCGACAGCCCGTTCGATGCGGTCGCGCGGGCGCGTGGCACAATTGTCGTAGAAGAAGTTATAACGATACACCTGATTCTCGGGGCGATAATTCTCCAGCAAAGCTGCCACTAACCGCTCTTTCTCATCCGGACGAAGATTAAGCGTCTGCTGCCACACGGTACGCTTCATCCAGACATACTCTTCGATAAAGCGTTCGTAATCAATGGCGCCCAGCCGATAATCGGTCTCGCCCAGAGCAAAGCGAAAGACAAAATTGGGGGTATTGAAGTTGAAGATACCGTAGTTGAAAACCAAGTCCATCTTCTGTGTGTAGTTCTCGTAACGGATGGCAGAATGACCGAAGAGTGAGTATATCTCATCCCCTGCCGCACACGTCAACAAGCTCAATCGGATGGAGTCATGAGGTGCAGTAATGAGTGATATTGCTTCCAAACGCACCGGAAGCAAGCACAATAAACCCACAAATAGAAGCAACTTCTTTTTCACGCCGCAAAGATACGCAAAAATGTATTACTTTTGCCGCCATTATGAAGGGATTATATACTATATTGATGCTCATTGTATCCAACTTGTTTATGACTTTCGCTTGGTATGGGCATCTGAAACTGCAAGAGATGAAAGTCATATCGAACTGGCCGCTGTATGCGGTGATACTTTTTTCATGGAGCATTGCGCTGGCAGAATATTCGTTTCAGGTACCTGCCAATCGCTTGGGGTTTGTGGGAAACGGCGGTCCGTTCACACTCATGCAGCTCAAGGTAATTCAGGAAGTGGTGACACTCGTTGTCTTTACGCTCTTCTCCACCCTGCTCTTTAAAGGGGAGACGTTGCAGTGGAATCACGTAGCGGCATTTATCTGTCTGATACTGGCAGTCTACTTTGTGTTCTATAAGTAGATTACCCAAGGCATACCCAAAGAGACCATCCCCTAATGAAGCCCCACCCCATCCAAGGGTGGGGCTTTTCAAAAAATAAAAGGAAAGGGAAAGTGCCACACATCCGGCGCCCCCGACTTGTGTGTCGGTTACGCCGGATGCTTCATTGTCACAAAGAAGTGTTTATGAAGGGTCCTTATCTCGCTTCGATAACTTCCTTATCTTGCTTCGATAACTTCCTTATCTCGCTTCGATAACTTCCTTATCTCGCTTCGATAACTTCCTTATCTCGCTCCGACAAGTTCTTCATCTCGTGAGAATGACTTGAAGAGACCGTACCAAGTTGTTTTTTGCGTTCACATATATCCGTTATGAAAGCAATAGAGATAGTACAGCCCACGACTTGCGTAAGCCTAATACCCGAACCTTAGGCAGCCTAATACCTAAGCCTTAGGTAGCTTGCTATTTTTCAATTAAAAAAAATCTGCTTATCTTTGCGCTTTGCTATACACCTCTACCGCCATAGCCAAGCAAGGTAAAAGAGGCGATCGGAACTACAAACTCGACGCCGTGTACGGCATATTCTTTCTCAACTTCCGGCTGCCGGACAGTGAT
>JAISIN010000094.1 GCA_031262085.1 Prevotellaceae bacterium | reverse complement strand
TGAATAATGTGCCGCAAAGATAGACACATTTTCTTTCCCTTCGGCATATTTCTCTCCTTATCCCTTTATCAATCTGATTATTCCGCTTTTCCTCTTCTCTTTTCGTACTAATCCATGCCCCACTGCGTGGGTGTGTCGCTCAACTCCATTTCGATGGTTCCTCCGCCGGCAATGTCGGCGTGTCGGAGAAGGGGTGTGTTCCACACCTTGCCGTTCACTTTGCAGGAGCGGATGTATATGTTTTCCGGTGTGGCATTGGCGGTAATGGTGAGCGTGTGTCGTTCGCTACGCTCACTGGCAACGGGCTGAGTTAGGAGCCTTTCCACTTGCCCGAAGGAGATAAGCAGTTTTCTATATATACGCAAATTAGTCGTTGCGGCTGGTTGGTGGGGTTTTTTCGCTTCCCATCATTTCTTCTTGATAGGGGTAAATAGACTGTAAATGCCATAGCATTGGCTACTCATTGAAAACACGAATATCTCCTCGAAAAAAGTTGTTATTTAGTATTACCGTATAAAATTAACTTGTATATTTGCGTCGATAATATCGCAACAATATAAATCTATCCACATCATGAAAACGAAAATAGGAATAGTGATAGGAGCACTCTTGCTGATCATTATATGGATCTATGTAGCATTGAGTGTTTGGACGCTTGAGGTAAGAGAGACAATAGCCGGTGCGGCTGCCATTGTGGCGCTCGCAGGGTTGTTGGTGAGTGTTGTTGGAACTAAATCCTCTCCCAAATCTGATGGATTATCAGATGTCAATAAATTAATAGAAACAGTAACTGCTCCGTATATTTCGCAGATTAAGAAACTTGAAGAAGAGCTATCTCAAGCAAATAAATCTGATTTGGAAAGGCAGAAACTAAGTCAGTGCATTGATGAATTGAAAGAAGTGATAAAAGACAAAGAAGCAACCATTCGCGCCATGGAAGAAGCTCGGCAAAAGAACACAAATCCATCCGAACCTTACATTCAAGCATACCAACTGGCACAAAAGGGAGAAATAGATGATGCGTTGCAACTACTATCTGATGAACGGTTGAATAAAAACAGTAAGCAAAATGCCAATGAACATATTTTGAAAGCCCAGTTACTTACCTTGAAGAATAGGTACCAAGACGCTGAAGCATGCTACATCAGAGCGACAGAGATATATCCGTCGTTCGACACTTTCCTTGCCATCGGGAACTACTATTATCTACAAAGAAACTATACAGAAGCTGGAAAGTATTATGAAGCATGCCTTGACAAGTCGCAAGATGATACTGAAAAAGCTATGACACTGAATAATCTGGCGATTCTGCATCGCAAAACGAACAAGCATGAAGAGGCAGCGGAGGAATACGCCGAAGCGTTGAAGATTTACAGGCGACTTGCCGAGCGAAATCCCGAGGCATACGAATCGGGTGTAGCCACGACACTGAATAATCTGGCTCTTCTGCATAGCGATACGAACAAGCATGAAGAGGCAGCGGAGGAATACGCCGAAGCGTTGAAGATTTACAGGCGACTTGCCAAGCGAAATCCCGAGGCTTATGAATCGGATGTAGCTACGACACTGAATAATCTGGCAATTCTGCATAGCGATACGAACAAGCATGAAGAGGCAGCGGAGGAATACGCCGAAGCGTTGCAGATTTACAGACGACTTGCCAAGCGAAATCCCGAGGCTTATGAACCGAATGTAGCTATGACACTGAATAATCTGGCTATTCTGCATAGGGCTACGAACAAGCATGAAGAGGCAGCGGAGGAATACGCCGAAGCGTTGGAGATTTACAGGCGACTTGCCAAGCAAAATCCCGACGCCGACGAACCGAATGTAGCCCAGACACTGAATAATCTGGCTCTTCTGCATAGCGATACGAACAAGCATGAAGAGGCAGCGGAGGAATACGCCGAAGCGTTGCAGATTCGTAGGCGACTTGCCAAGCGAAATCCCGAGGCTTATGAACCGGATGTAGCCGAGACACTGAATAATCTGGCGAATCTGCATCGCGATACGAACAAGCATGAAGAGGCAGCGGAGGAATACGCCGAAGCGTTGAAGATTTATGAGAAGTTTGCCCAAACAAGTCCTGAGGCTTATGAACCGGATGTAGCCGCGACACTGAGTAATCTGGCTCTTCTGCATAGCGCTACGAATCAGCATGAAGAGGCAGCCGGAGAAATAACGGAAGCGTTACAGATTTATGAAAAGTTTGCCCAAACAAGTCCTGCGGTTTATCAACCCCACGTAGACCGATGCCGGTTGCTTCTCCGGAGATTAAAAGAGTAAGCGGTATTTGATGTGAATAGAAAGTTAAGCATTAATCATTAAAGCCAAATCGAACAATATGACAATCGTGAACACCCAACGCACCATCTGCGGAGCGCTGCTGCTACTGGCTGCCGCCCTCATGCAGGCACAAGACACGCTGGTGGTCGGTACGAAGACCGACGGAACACCACTCGAAGCGCTGTGCTACACCTTTCCGCAACGGATAGACAACTTTACGCTGAGCGAGCGAGGCGATTATCTCTGCCTCAACTTCCGGGAATCTACCAAGAATCGGGTGAAATCGAAAGGCGAACTGGGTCTCTACGACCTGCTCCATCGAAAACTCCTGTGGAAACAGCCCTTCAAATTCACCAATCAGGAGATTCAGACATTGTCGGAAGGAGTGCTTGCCAGAAACTATGCGAACAATCGCATCGTACTCTACGACAACGTAACCGGGCTGGAACGTTGGAAGATGGACTTATTCCCCGTCTACCTATCCGACTCACTGGGCATCCTGATGGGATATAGCAACGCCACATCTCAAACGCTCCGCATCGTTCAAACGAAATACGGCAACAAACTGTGGGAGTTCAAAGTGCCTCACGAGCACGGATGGAACGAGGTCTTCGCTTTAGGAAACGGCACCAACCTGATTGTGGCAGACGACCTGCACAAGATTGATTTTGTCAACGGCGATATGCAGGTACACGAGGGTAAGACGGGCGTCTACGATACCAAGACAGCTCTGTTGCAAGGGTTGGCAGCTGTTGCAGGAGCCGGATTAATGGCGTTTAGCGGCACCGGTTACTACTTCATTCCCACCGGCAAGAATGTGATTACCGGTCTCGCATCCAACCTATTGGTAGAGGATTCCTGTTACTTTTGGGCAGACCGCAACCACATTGCCTGCCTGGATACCGCCCTGAATGTGATCTGGCAGACACCCATCACCCAAGTCAAAGCGGCTTCTTCACAACTATTCCGCCAAGGCGACAAACTCTATCTGGTGAACTATGGCTACGGAAAGGCACAAGGCACGCGACGCAAATACGGCCGCCCATTCATTGCCTGCTACGATGCCAACAGCGGCGAAGAGCTGTACTTCAACCGTCTTAGTACTAAAAAGGATATGATAGAAGGTGCCATGCGCACCGAGAGTGCCCTTTTCCTGTTGTTCGACGACGGCATGGCGTATCAGTCGCTCGCCGACTCCATTGTCAATATCACTCCGTGGAACACCGACATCGACGGCAAACTGGTAGGCATGTTGCCATCTTTTTGCTACGTTGCCAATCAAGACACAACGGCATTCGAACAGCTCGTGCCCGAATATGGAACGTGCATCGTATACAACGACCAGAAAGAGGTGTTTAGGGTGGGCACCGACCTGACCATTTCGGATAGATATCGGACGGAGCAGATCTACCTGCCTGTATATACCCTGCAAGACTATTTATGCATCGTCAACAATCGAACCGAAGACACCTGGTTCATTCACAACACGGGCATGCCCGTCGCCCATCTCACTGTTCCTTTCAGGAAGGGACGGGTAGCAGGCAACAAGCTGATTATGCTGAGTGAGGAGAATCAATTGCTCTTTCTCGATCTGGACGAACTACGTTAGCTCGCCCAGACAACCGCATTCGTATATGGAGCTAATGGTCGGTCAAAGCATCTTCCGGTATCGGAGTAACCAGCGACGGGTGAATGAAGTGGGTGGCTACCGCCATCACTCCTTTGATGCTTACTACCACGCGCCGATCGTTTTTCACTCTCATGAGTACTCCTTCGACCCCCTCGAACGGTCCGCCATTGATACGAACGCGCATTCCCTTGCGCAGTGTGATCTCTTCGGGAGAGAGATACACCACCTGCTCGTCGTACGTACCGGCAACGGCGATGAAGCTCTCCATCTGCTTAATCGGAACAACGATGGGTTGACGCGTTTCGGCATTCATGATGTAGCGCATGGGCAGACGATACTCCTGTTCCTTCTTTATCACATCGAGGCGTTGACGGGTGGAGTAGATAAAGATCAGGTTATGCACCACAGGCACCAGCCGCCGCACGCGGTGCTCTCCTTTCCTGATATAATCATAATGCATGGGAATAAAGTTTCCAATGCCTTCGGCGTCGAGAAATTCTTTCAACGCCATCTCCCGACTATACGTGATGCGAAGCGCATACCAATGGTTTGTGTTAATTGTTTCTTGTTCCATGCGACAAAGGTAAAACTATTTATGCGAATAATGAAATTTGATGAAGCGGAACCCTTTTCACATCCCTTCCGGTATTACTTCGTTGACCAACTGTTGAAGCAGCGGATGCAGAAACCCGTTGGTTGCAATGAGGTGATGCCCCTCCATGAAGTGCGTGTTGCCATAAAAGTCGGTCACCTGTCCGCCCGCCTCCTGCACTAATAATGCCGCTGCCGAGTAGTCCCATGTACCGATAAAAGATTCCACCCATCCGTCGAACCGTCCTGCCGCCACATAGCAGATAGCCACAGCAGCCGAGCCGTTCATACGTATTCCCCCGACGCGTCCGTAGAGTTGTTCGAGCAGATGCCGGGCTGTATGTGCATATTGCCGATGGTTGTACGGCAGCTCGGTCACCACCAGTGCATCCTCTACGCGGCTAATGTCGGATACATGTATCCGTTTCCCGTCGCAGTAGGCGCCGCCTCCCTTCCACCCGTAGAAGCACTCGTTACGACAAGGTTCGTACACTACACCCAGTAGTAGCTCGGTTGGGTTGCGCAGAGCGATGCTTACACAATAAGGAGCATTGTCGTGAATATAGTTGGTAGTGCCGTCCAACGGGTCTACCACCCAGCAATAAGGTTCGTTATGATACGCCACCGTTTCCTCCTCGGTGATAAATCCGGCTTCGGGCAGCAACGCGGCAAGGGCGGTTACGATTCGCTCTTCCGATGCCTTGTCGACATACGACACATAGTCGTGCGCATGCTTTTCCGTCACGGCTTCGCGACGAAAAGTATTCCGTTCCTTTACAAGGTAATCGCCTGCATCGGTAGCAATGCGGCAAACGGCAACAGTCAATCGTTCTAAATCCATTAAGTAAGGTATGTTAATGTATGAATGTGATAGCTATGCTTTCATGCTGCGCATCATCGGGTAAGAAAGCTCTCCAGCTCTTCTGCGCTGAGCTTCAGATGGAACTGCCCCTCGTAGGCGACAGAGATGTGTCCGGTCTCTTCGGACACGATGATAGCCACGGCATCGGATGCTTGCGAGATGCCCATGCCGGCTCGGTGGCGCAAGCCCAACTGTTTGGGAATATCCAGATTGTGCGACACGGGCAGGATGCAGCCCGCAGCTTTGATGCGTCCTTTACTGATAATCATAGCGCCGTCGTGTAAAGGGCTGTTCTTGAAGAATATATTCTCAATAAGGCGCTGATTGATGTTGGCATCTATCAAGTCGCCCGTCCGCACGATTTCGTTCAACGGCACATTGTGCTCTATCACAATCAGTGCTCCTACTTTCTGTTTGCCCATACTCAGGCAAGCCATCACGATAGGCATGATCGCTTCGTGCTTGGCGTCGGTATGATTGTTCTTGCTAAAAAAGCGCACCAACCCGCTGATGTGCCGTTGCGACCCCAGCGTGAGCAGAAAGCGACGTATCTCTTCCTGAAAGAGTACGATAAGCGCTATCACACCCACGCTGACCAACTTATCGAAGATGCTGCCCAGCAGCTTCATCTCCAGCACTTGCGATACAATCAGCCATATCAGAATGAAGACCAGTATACCTGTAAAAACATTGATAGACCCCGACGCCTTCATCAGCTTGTACGTATAGTAGAGCAGCAAGGCTACCAGCAGGATGTCAATGAAATCTTTTATGCCAAATTCAAAGAAGAACATAGAACCGAAGAATTAAAGAGTTTAAGGAATAAAATCGGGTGCATGGAGTATCCTGTCGACTATACCGACAGCTTCCACCGCCTCCTTAACGTCGTGCACCCGTAAGATGTGGGCGCCTTTTGTCAGGGCGATGGTATGAAGTACAGTGGTACCGTTGAGCGATTCCTGTGGCGTGATATTCAGCTGTCGATAAATCATACTCTTGCGCGATACCCCCACCAGCAGCGGTAAATCGAAGAGATGAAACTCCTCGAGGTGTGCCATCAGCTCATAGTTGTGTGCCAAAGTCTTTCCGAATCCAAATCCGGGATCGAGGACAATATCGTTTACGCCCACATCGCGCAACCGTTGTATCCGTTCGGCGAAATAGAGAAAAATCTCTCTGAACAGATGGTCGTATCGGGGTTGTTGCTGCATAGTTTGCGGGGTGCCCTGTATATGCATCATGATATAGGGAACGTGCAACCGGGCGATGGTGTCGAACATACGGTTGTCCATACTGCCGGCAGCAATATCGTTGATGAGCGATACCCCGAACTCTTCCACGCACATCTGCGCTACATCGGCACGGAAGGTATCTACCGAGACCCATGCGTCGGGATACTCTTTATAGATAATGGTCAATCCGTTGCGCAGCCGTCGCATCTCTTCTTCGGGTGAGATATGAGTGGCATCGGGACGCGAAGAGTAGGCGCCGATGTCAATGATACGGGCGCCCTCCTGCACAATCTGATGTACACGAGTGGTTATATCGGCTTCGGTCTGTGCACGGCAACCACTGTAAAAAGAATCGGGAGTAACATTTAGAATGCCCATCACACAAGGTGTGGACAAATCGAGTAACGTACCGCCCAAGTTGAGCGAGAAGCAATGAGTGGTCTGTGTATGCATGAAGTACATTTTCTTTATATAAAGTATTCTCTCTTCATATTTTCCTGCAAAAGTAACCAAAAAAGCTATTAGAGCAGATAGATATAATAAAAAACGAGCTATATTTGCGCACAATTAGCAAGTATATGACGATAATTAGTAAGGTATGAGTACTTTTCGAGCCACACGTGTTATCTTTTTCCTTGTTATCTTCTTCGTTTCACTACCTTCTACCTTGTTGTACGGTCAACAAAAAGAGAGTGAACAAGAGAAGTATAAGGTAGATAGTACTTTGTATACGTATTATCGCCATTGCCAAGAAAAGTTGGCTTCTCCGTCGGTCATCCTCATGCTTGATACACTCTTTCAGATGGCACACGAAAAAGGTGATGCACGCATGCAAGCTGTGGCGGTGAGTTCAAAGGTCGACCACTTTTACTTCTATAAGCAAAAGCCGCCCGTAAATACCGAAGACAGCATCAAAAAATACGTGAATGACGCCCAGACGTTTGCCCGTCAAACCAATCAACCGCTTTACTATTACTTCACATGGAGCCGTTTAATCAACTACTACGACAACCAACGGAAATATAATCTGGCGCTCTACGAAGCCAATAAGATGCAGAAGGAGGCAGAAGCTTCGGGTGATACTTATGGCATGCAGTTCTGCTATCAGGCGCTGTATCACATCTACTTCAGCAGGAAGCTGTACCGGCAAGCTATCACCTATCGCGAAAAAGAGATAGAGATCATCAAGAAGTACCACCTGAACGATTACAACCTGCCCAATCACTACTTGACGCTGGCAGTATGTCACATGGAGCTAAACGATACGGGAAAAGCCGAAGAGGCTCTCGAAGCTTGTAAGAAGCTCTCTCTCAGCACCCTGCAACGTGCCGCTTATCTATGCGTCATGCTTCGTTGCTACGTCGAAGCCAACAAACTGGCAGATGCCAAGCGAACATTATCCGAGGCCACCCGTGCCATCGAAGGGAATAGTGAAGCCAAGTCGCGTTATTCCGGCGATCTACTCAGTTACGCCTCGTATTATTACCTGAAAACGGGCGAACCCGAAAAAGCGCTGGAGTACTACCAGCGCTCTCTCGGCATGGCATTGAAGGACAACAATGTCGACCCCATACTGTCCGACCGTCGATTAGGCGCCATTTATAGCGCGCTGCACGACTATGCCCGAGCCGCCCAACACTACCAACGCGCCATTGCGCAGGAAGATTCGCTGCAAAGTGTCAATGCCGACTTGGCTGTGGGCGAGTTTGCTACCATCCTGAATCTGGAGAATCTGGAAAGGCAAAACGAAGACTTGGTCAGACAGAACGAAGATATCACCTCGCGCAACCGTCTCTACATCATCGTATTGCTGGTGGTTGTACTGATTCTTTTCTGTATGGAACTGATACGCGAGCGCCGACTGAACGTCAGCCTGAAGCGTGCCAAGGAATCCGAAGAGCGTGCCAATCTCATGAAAACGGAGTTCATACAGAATATGAGCCACGAAATACGTACCCCGCTCAACTCCATCGTGGGATTCTCGCAAATACTGTGCAGCGAGTTCACCGACAACCAAGAGACGCAGGAGTACTCCAACATCATAGAACAGAGCAGCAACAGCCTGTTGCAGCTCATCAACGATGTACTCGATCTCTCCAACCTCGATAGCGAAGCAGCCATCTCTACGCATACCGGCGCCGATGTGACTACGATTTGCGAAGCAGCCATCAATCAAGTGCGCAGTAAGCTGAAGCCGGACGTAGTTTTCACCTTCACCCCCGAAATGAAGGCCTTACGCATACAAACCAGTCCCGGACGGGTACTTCAAGTACTGATGCATCTGCTGCAAAATGCTGCCAAGTTCACCGAAAAAGGAACTATCAACCTGTCGTGGAGCGTGAAACGCATACACGACAAGGAGGTTATTGTCTTCCGCGTAACCGATACCGGCATAGGCATTCCGCGCGACAAGTGCGAATATGTGTTTGAACGATTCACCAAGCTGAATACGTTTATGCCCGGCACCGGACTGGGACTTCCCATTTGCCGCCTGATAGCCGAGAAGATGGGTGGCTCACTCAAAATCGACAACTCCTATACCGACGGCACCTGCATGGTGATGACCCTACCGCTGAAACGCTCTTCCGATGTTACGCCGGATGGTGTGAAACACTTTTCGTCCGTCGTATGGCTGACACCCATACTCGGTCTGCTGCTGCCTGCCGCTACGCTCCAAGCACAAGAGAGCAACTGGATGAGCCTGACCTCTAACCCCGACAGCGTATTGAAAGCCTATCACGTGCGGTGCGAAAACAACCGGAGGAACCCCGCGGTGATGCAAATGACCGATACCCTCCTCCGCATGGCTATCGACCGAGACAACTTAGACGCGCAATCTGCGGCGTATTCCATCAAGTTAGAACACTTCTATTTTTATCGACCGACGGAAGAAGACAGCATCATGCACTACGCCAAAGCTGCCATGACATTTGCCAAAGAGCACCGTAACTCCAAACTCTATTACGCCAGTTGGAACCGCATTGTCAACCAGTATATACGTACCGAACGATACAACCTCGCGCTCTACGAAATCGGTAAGATGCGAAAGGAGGCGGAAGCCACCAACACCCCGCGCGGATTGCAGTACTGCTACAGCTCGCTCTATCGCATCTATGTCGAACGGGAGCTTTACCGACAAGCGGCAGAATATCGGGAGTTGGAGATACAGGTGATACTCGACAATTTCCCCGACTTCAACAACATTGCCGGCAGCTACTGCATGTTGGGACTGTGCTACGTAGAACTCGGAGAGATGAAAAAAGCCAAAGAGACTTTGGATAAAGCTGTGAAGTATATCGACAACGACAACTTACAGTTCGAGTACAACGTATCTATGATACAATATTATGTCGAAGACAACCAATTAGAGGAGGCACGCAAGTATATCCATAAGTCAGAAGAGTTGCTCAAAACCGGCAAAGGCATTATAGGCGGCGCACCGGCGTTGGCGTACTACAAATTCCTCTATTACTCCAAGATAGGCGATTACCGGAAAGCGCTCGAAGAGCATCATATCTACTTCGGAACCGACGAGAACAACTACGATACCGATGCGTACCAATTACTGGCAGAGACCTACGAAGGATTGAGAAACACCACGCTTGCCCTGAGATATTACAAGCAGTACGTACACATGAAGGATTCGATCTTTAAGCATACCGAAAACAATGCCATCAATGAGTTCGGCACCATTCTGGGCAAGGATGCATTGGAGCATGAGAATCAGCAAATCCTGCTCGAGAAGCAAACGGTAGAACTACGCATGATCTATCTGCTGATCATCATCATGGGGCTGTTTATGATTACGACTGTACTCATCATTTTATACCAGCGACGAATAAACCGGTTGCTCCGACAGGCTAAAAAGACTGAGGAAGACAGCAATCGCATGAAAACCGAATTCATCCGAAACATGAGTCACGAGATACGAACACCGCTCAACTCGATTGTGGGATTCTCGCAGATACTTAGTGCACAGTATGCCGACAGCGAAGAGACCCGCGAGATGTCGAACATCATTGAGCAAAGCACCAACAACTTGTTGCTGCTGGTCGACGACGTATTGGAGATGTCGACCCTCGATAACCTGACCACCATACCCCCCGATACCACCGTCGATTTGGCAGAACTGTGCCGATTGTGTATCGATCGGGCGTCTATACATGTCCATTCCGGCGTGAAGATGGTTTTTGTGAATGAAGGAGCCTGCTATATCATGACCAACTCGCAACGCCTCACCCAGCTGTTGAATCATCTGTTGCACAATGCCACCAAATTTACACCGACAGGAAGCATCACATTGGATTATCACGCCATGAAAGAGCAGCATAAAAAGATTCTCGAGATCAGCATTACCGACACCGGAATAGGGATACCCGTAGATAAACAAGAGTTTGTATTCGAGCGTTTCGCAAAAATCGATACCTTTGTCCCGGGAGCCGGTTTAGGTCTGTCTGTCTGCCGCGCCATTGCCGAGAAGATGGAAGGTTCATTGATTATAGACGCCGCCTACACCAACGGTTGTCGGTTTGTGCTGACACTGCCGTGGATAGAGGCTCCCGAAGCTAATTAACTGTATGAATATAACGACCCTATACCAACTGTTTAAAAAGTGTAACGGTGTAACCATCGACAGTCGCCATTGTCCCACAGGTTCGCTGTTTGTAGCTCTGCGGGGTGAACACTCCGACGGCAATACATTTGCCGGACAGGCACTGCGTGCCGGAAGTAGCTATGCACTGGTAGACAACCCCGATTGTGTACCTACCGAAGGAGGCGAACGATACATTCTGGTAGACAATGCCCTCCGCACGCTGCAACAACTCGCCACCTTTCACCGGCGACAGCTCAATACACCCCTGATCGCCGTGACCGGCACCAACGGTAAAACCACCACCAAAGAACTGATGGCTGCTGTGTTGTCGCAAACGCAACATATCCTCTACACACAAGGCAACTTTAATAATCAGATCGGCGTGCCGCTCACTTTGTTGCGCCTCCGGCAGGAGCACGTGCTGGGCATTATCGAGATGGGCGCCAGCCATCCGGGCGATATAAAAGAGTTGGTAGAGATTGCCGAACCCAACTATGGCATCATCACCAACGTGGGCGAGGCACATCTGGAAGGATTCGGCTCGTTCGAAGGGGTGCTGCGCACCAAATCCGAGCTGTACGACTACCTGCGCGAGGTCAAGCAATCAACCGTCTTTATCAATCACGACAATCCGCATCTGCTCAGTGTTTCCAAACGACTAAACAAAATATATTATGGTAGCGACGACAACCTTTATGTCAACGGGCAGATCACAACAAGCTCGCCTTTCTTTGCCTTCCGGTGGAAAGCGGGTAAAAATGGCGAATATCACGAGGTGCAAACCCGACTGGTAGGCGACTATAACTTCTCGAATGCCTTGGCAGCAGTGACTGTGGGGCGATATTTCGGTGTTAAGGAGGAGAAAATAAATACGGCTCTTCGCAACTATACGCCCGACAACAACCGTTCGCAATGGGTCGAAACGACCCGCAACGAACTCATTGTCGATGCCTACAACGCCAACCCTTCGAGCATGATGGCTTCGCTGAACAACTTCCGACAGATCGACAAACCCGACAAGGTGCTCATCTTGGGGGATATGCTCGAGCTGGGCAGAGAGAGCGCAGAGAAACATCGCAAAATACTCGATTTCATTGCAGCGTGCGGATTCCGCGACGTCATACTTGTCGGCGAATGTTTCACGACCGCCGCCGCCGCCTCCACATGGCCCGTAGTGGCTTCTTACCGGTGCTATGCCAATGCGCCTGTCCTTCTTGCTGAGTTGCAAAAGCATCCGCTGCAAGGCAAGGCTATCCTTATTAAAGGGTCGAACGGTATTAATCTGATTAGTATCACGAAGGCACTTTAAGACAAATCTGCGGCTATATCTGCCCAATTCCTCTCACCTGCGTGCCGTGTCGTATTCGCGTCACCATTCATTTTATTAAACCGGAAAATATTCAACTATCTATCATGATGTTCCTACAAAGAGCGTGCTGCAACACATTAATTATGGGTCTGTTACTGTTCATTTCAAATACAGTACTCCATGCACAAAACCCTGTCTCGACATGGGAGGATGCTATCGAACAACTCTCAATGGACGACGAAGAAGAAGAGCACCATTGGGAAGAAGAGCTGGAAGCGCTTTCGCGCCGTCTGCAAGAACCCGTCAACCTCAACGTAGCTACCCGAAAGACCTTGGAGCAGTTTCCGTTTCTCAACGATCTGCAAATCGAAAACATACTTGCCTATATCTACTTGCACGGACAGATGCAAACCTTGTACGAGCTGTCGCTCGTTGCCGAAATGGACAAGCGTACCATCGACCTGCTTCTTCCTTTTGTCTGCGTGCTGCCCGTCGCCGAACGGCAACAATTCCCCTCTTGGCGTACCCTCTCGAAATATGGTAAACACGAAGTGTTGACCCGCTTGGATATTCCGCTCTACCGCCGTGAAGGATACCGCACAAAATACATGGGTATACCGTTGTATCACTCGCTAAAATATGGGTTCCACTACGGCGATTATCTGCAAGCAGGCTTCACCGCAGAGAAAGATGCCGGTGAACCCTTCTTTGCCCTGCACAACCGGAAAGGGTACGATTACTACTCTATCCATCTGCTACTGCACCACCTCGGCAGGCTGCAAACGCTGGCAGCAGGCGATTACCGGCTTAGCTTCGGGCAGGGATTGGTTGTCGGCTCTACCTTCCGAACAGGCAAAACCTATTCGCTTGCTACTGCCGACTTGCGCAGCAGCGGCATCCGCAAGCACAGTTCTACCGACGAGTACAATTTCTTCCGCGGTGCGGCGGCTACCGTCAATATCGTGTCGGCTCTGCAAGTTTCGCTCTTTTATTCGCATCGACAGATGGATGGCGTGCTCGAAGACGGCGTTATCACGTCGATTTATAAAACCGGCTTGTACCGCTCCGAGACAGAAGCAGCAAAGCGGAATACCTTCGTGCGTCAAACCATGGGTGGCAATCTGCAATACGAGCAGGGCAATCTGCATATCGGGGCGACTGCCATTTATTACTTCTTCAACTACAACTACGAACCCAACCGTCCGGAGTATGCCCGCTATAACCTCCACGGCAACTTTTTCTACAACGCCGGTGTAGATTATCGATACCGGCTGAATCGCTTCGTACTTACCGGTGAAGTGGCTATGGGTAAGCAGGGATTTGCCGCATTGAACAAACTGAGCTATACACCGTCGCGCGACTATCGGTTGTTGCTGATTCATCGTTACTACGCACACAACTATTGGGCAATGTTTGCCCGCTCGTTTGGTGAAGGCAGCACACCGCAAAACGAGAACGGCTGGTACGTGGCTGCCGAGGCTTCGCCACTGGCACGATGGCAATTCTTCGCCTCATTAGATCTGTTCTCCTTTCCGTGGTGGAGATACCGCATCAGCAAGCCGTCGCAGGGAATAGACGGTATGTTCCGAACGCAATACACGCCGAGGCAAGACATCGTGATGCAACTAAGCTACCGCTACAAGCGCAAAGAGCGCGATGTGACGGGGAGTGGAGGCAAAGAGATACTCCCCAACTATCAGCACCAACTGCGCTATCGCCTTACATGGTCGCCTCAACGATGGCAGTTGCGCACTACGGTAGATTACAATCATTTCTATTCGCGCGGAACGTCTGCCGCACAGGGTGTTCAGTGCACCGAATCGGCGTCATACACCTTTGCCTTCCCGCTGAAGTTGTCAGTGCAAGGCACATGGTTTTGCACCGACGACTATGATTCGCGCGTGTACGCTTCCGAACGTGGATTGCTCTACACCTTTTATACACCTTCTTATTATGGACGTGGGTTCCGCTTCTCAGGCGTCGCCTCTTGCGAACTGAACAAGCAGTGGATGCTCCTCGTCAAACTGGGCGAAACTTTGTATCAAGACAGGGACGCCATCGGATCGGGCAACGACCTGATACACGGCAATAAGAAAGCCGATGTACAGTTGCAGTTACGGGCAAAATTCTAAAACACCGTTTATTTTTGCCTCCCGTTACATTATAATGAAGTAGAATACCGATCAGATATGAAAAAACGGGAGAAAGAACTGTAAATTATAATGTTAGTTGATTATATTTGCAGGAAAGTGAATGCCAATATATCTTTGCTGCAAGAAACAGCGAAAAGTCTCGATAAAAGCCAAACACAAACAGACTTTTAGAAGAGCACAATTTAAAACACTACTTATTAACGACACAATGAACACAAGACGTATCATTCCCAGTACATGCCTCATTCCATCTATAATGGATGTTTTTTGTCGTGGGCAGAAACCAACTCTCTTATCAACGCGAATCTTTTATCACTTGAAGTGATATACTTCGACTTCGCACAGATCTTCTTCTTTGTTTAACAGCAAGGGGTGTATGCCCTCTAACGATAAAGAAACAATTTAAAACATGATTAAATTATGAATATGAGTATTGACACATTGATTTTATGCATCTTATGCATTTTGTTGCTGTACCTGACATCGTGTTCGTATTTCGACGAAAAAAAGAATGCGCTCACCACTATGCCGCCCCGCTCTGCCCGCGGTCTGGCAGATACTATCGCACTGCCTTGGCACGCACTCACCGAAACAACCTTATGGAATGTGCGACTGCAGAACAGTAACCTCGACCGGATTTTCGACTGCACCTGCAGCGGCTGCGTCACCCATGCCTATATCAATACGGACGGCTACATGGTCATCAGCACGGAAGAGAACAACTCGCCTATGCCCCGGCAAGGTGCGGTGCACATAAAGTACTTCGGACAAGACTACGGCAAACAAGTGGTGGTACAGCCCGGGAAAGGTTGACAATTAATCCAAATAGACAAACAACAACACAATAAAACAGAACAAGAATATGAAAAAAAACGTATTAACAGGGCTATGGGAAGCATGCCTCCTATTGCCGCTATGCGCTTCGTGCTCGAGCAACGATGCTCTTTCTCTGGAGTATATTATGACAAATATTGTGTCGTCACAACATTTGGTGAACGGCGAATTAAAGCTTCCGGCACAAGCAAAACAAAACATGATAGTAGACGACGTGTCGGTTGTCCTGACAGAAGAGCGCTTATTGCCGAAATTGACCTGTACATACAACGGAATCTTCATCACGGATGCTTACTTCGTGAACGACGGTCACCTGGTAATCGGTTTCGGCAACAACCATACGCACGAAGCCCCGCGCGACACCGTCTTCATTGCCTACGGTGGAACAAGAATCGGTTATCAAGCGTTTAAACAGGCAGTAAACCTAAGCGTGACATGGGCACACAGCAACATCACGTCGTGCCCCAGCCGTTTGGGCGCAGGCTATGACGACCATCTGGGCTTCGGATTCAACAGCGTGGAACAGACGAATGAAGCGACACCGATACCCCCCTCCGACGGTGGCTTACTGTTCAAGTATGGTTCGTTGATTGGCATACCTGCCGGATACAACTACGCGGGAAGTTTGAGCGACGACATCGTATTTCCGGTAAACTATCCGTCGGAGCTGATAGCCAACTACGCTCGCTTTGACAGCTACGATGTCGTAAAGACCGGCAACACCGACTATGTAGACGAAGCGAACGCATCGGGCGACCCCTGCGTCTACGCCTCGCAACTGATGGGCAACGAGCATGGCTGGCGACTGCCCACTGCGACAGAGTGCAGAGAGTTGTACAATTCGCTCATGGTGCCCTACGGACATTGGCAGAACAATGACAACGAATCGGGCTGGCTATTCGGCACCAACGTACTACCCGACAATGCCGCCGACATCATAAACGGCGCCGCCCCCATGCCCGACGGATGTGTATTCTTACCCGCCTACGGATGCCTACAAGCATCGGACAGCTGGACGGATGTGGAAGACAACGGTGATAGTGAGTTCGACTATGGCTTCGCAAGCGGCATGGGAACGAAGGGCTACTACTGGTGCCGCGACGGTTCGGTATTCTCGTTCGATTCGGGACAGGCATACGACCCTGTCAATCAGCCTCCGCTGGCAAACAATCAGAACGCCTACTCCGTAAGGTGCGTTAGAGGCAACTAAGTGCATTATTTTCAGAGGAAAAGCATCAAAATATCGGCTCATCATTGGCGTCTAACGGTGGTTGGACGCCCGTCTAACGGTGGTTGGACGCGCGTCTAACGACCGTTGGACGCCCGTCCAACCACCGTTAGACAACACCCGTATACGTTAGTTTTCACACGTATACGGGTGTAAGTTGTCGACACTCGCGCGTTGGAGAATGCCGGTAATGGATATGCCTAATTTAATATCAACGGCGCATTCTCGTGATTTCCTATTCGGAAGCGAAGCTCCATAAGCGGTTTCAGTTCATGGATGGGACGCTCTACTTCGAGTGGTATGCGTTGGCGGGCGAATGTTTGGAAATAAAGCAAGCAAGCATCTTTCCACCACACGGCATCGCGCGTTTGAATGATGAGTTTGTGCTTCACGGCTTCGTAGCGTTCGGGGTCAATATAAGATTGCATACTGTCCCACAAGGTTTGAAAGTGGCGTGCTTGCTTCACTCCGGCATCGTAATGCAGACATAGCTCATCCCAAAGGGTACGACCACTCTTCATTCGGTATGTCCAAGGCACATGATGAAACCATAACAGCAGCGATTCGGGACAAGTGCGAATATCATTGTATTGCGACGCAAGCGGCTCATTGTATTGCGACACAGCGTTGCTTCCCTGCGTAGTGCGATCGAATCCGATACCGATGCTGTCGGCTCGATGATAGTAAGGAGGTTGCCAGTCGGGGCGACCGCCGGGCATGGTTTGCCACGGACCGGGACCATAGTGTCCGCTGAAAGAGAAGATGTGATGCAATCCCAACGGCATCATGTAGTCGACAACCGCCTCGCGCGAGGCAAGCATCAGCGTGTCCAGCGCTTGCAGATGCGGGTCGGTGCCGTAAGTCTGGCATACCCATTCGCGCACAATCGCTTCGGAAGAGAGTTCATGATCCCACGCCAATCTGCCGAAAGCATACCAGTTGGCTTGTGCCAGCAGATGACCGCACCAGTTGGCATCGGTTCCGGTATTGGCTACACCGGCAATGGCACTGATCTGTTGCGGATAGATGCTACCGTCGGTAACGCGCGCTACGGTACTGTTGCTCCCCCGACAATAGGTATCGCTTTCGAGGCACTCCTTCCACATAGGCGCCAGAAACGCTACGTGGTTGGCAAAACCTAAATACTCTTGCGTAATTTGAAATTCAACCATTTGCGCGGTGTGCGACATGGCGCCAAACAACGGCGTAAACGGCTCGCGCGGTTGAAAATCGACCGGTCCGTTTTTGATTTGGATGATTACATTGCTGCGAAACTCTCCGTCGAGCGGAACAAACTCTTTGTAAGCCTGCTTGGCACGGTCGTCGCTGTCGGGGCTATATACAAAAGCGCGCCACATCACCACCCCTTTGTGAGGTTTCAGCGCATCTGCCAGCATGTTGGCTCCATCGGCATGCGTGCGCCCGTAGTCTTGCGGACCGGGTTGTCCTTCGGAGTTGGCTTTGACCAGGAAGCCGCCAAAGTCGGGGATGATGCGATAGATCTCGTTCACTTTCTGCTTCCACCAAGCGGCAACTTTCTTGTCGGTAGGATCGGCGGTGGGTAGACCACCCAACTGCATGGGTGAAGCGAAGTTGACAGACAGATAGACGTGTATGCCATACGGTCGGAAAATGTCCGCCAGCACCTTTACCTTTTCCAAATATTCGGGCGACAGGATTTGGGCAGAAGCATTGACATTGTTCAACACGGCGCCGTTGATGCCGATCGAAGCATTGGCACGGGCATATTCTGCGTAGCGGGGAGATATCTGATTAGGCAGCTCATCCCATTCCCAAAGCGACTTGCCGGCATAACCGCGTTCGACGGTGCGGTCCAGATTATCCCAATGATTCAGTAGTCGCAAGTCGTACGACGGCGAGAAGGTGAGCGGCGTTTCTGTGATTTCCGAAAGCGCCCGGGTAGCTTGCAAGCGCAAGAGATGATAGCTGCCATAGAGCAGTCCTGTCTCCGTGGGAGAGGAGATAACGATTTCTCCGCCGGTTTGTCGGAGGGTGAATGCTCCGGCTTTCAGCTTCTTGTCTGCTTTCAACAGCAGCTTTACCGGTTTGCCCTGCCATGCTTGTCGTAGCTCGTCGGCAGCAATACGTAAGGTGGGTGACGATTTGGGAATGGTAACGTTGACTTGTGTCCCGTTGTCTTGCCGCAGCCACAAACGGCTACCATCTTCGGCAAAAAGAGTTTGCAGGCAAGCGCTTCCCAAGAGAAGTGCCAAACATAGAATGTGCTTTTTCATTCGATACTCCATAATTATATATAGTTCTATTGATTATTTGGGCAACAAAGATACGTAAGAGTGTTGACAAGACCTACGTTTAACGCCCCCTATATATTAAACTATGTTAACGCAGAGTAAATAATTCGTCTTTACGTGTGCCATGTAAAAAAAGCCCCTTATCTTTGCAACGTGTTTTTCATGGTATTAGATTTAAGGTTAAAAAGGTTGGCTGTCTGTGATAGATGGCCTTCTTTCTTTTTATACCCTCCTCCTTTTTCTTCCCCTTCTTTCCCCTCCTTGTTATTTTTGCGCATAGTATATGCAACTATCCCTTCAAAATAGTTATTTTTGCAGAGAAAAAATATGATTCCCTTTATTCGAACATCTTATTAAAAAAGAACTATGTATCTGAAAGCACGTCTTATCGTAATGAACTTCCTGCAATTTGCAGTGTGGGGAGCTTATCTCACGTCTATGGGTAGCTACTTGGTTGCTATCGGTATGGCTTCGCATATCGGGTGGTTTTATGCCATTCAGGGTGTGGTATCTCTCTTTATGCCTGCCATTATGGGCATTATAGCCGACCGTTGGGTGCCGGCTCAGAAACTGTTGAGCTTCTGCCATTTAGTAGCTGCACTATTTATGGCATTGGCAGGCTATCACGGCATGAGTGCGGGCAGTGCGGTCGACTTTACGGTACTGTTTACCTGCTATTCTCTAAGCGTTGCTTTTTACATGCCTACCTTGGCGCTCTCTAATTCGGTAGCCTATACGGCATTAGAAAAAGCCGGTTTAGACACCGTTAAACACTTTCCGCCCATTCGCATTTTCGGTACCATAGGTTTTATCTGCTCCATGTGGGCAGTCGATTTATTGGGATATCAAACCAGTTACGGTCAGTTCTTTGCCTGCGCGCTGATCGGTTTCGTGTATGGCATTTATGCCCTGACGCTCCCCCCCTGTCCCACCAATGCCGACAGCAAGGGACGGTCGCTGGTCGAAGCATTGGGCTTGCGAGCCTTTACCTTGTTCAAGCAAAAAAAGATGGCTATTTTCTTCATCTTCTCCATGCTGCTGGGTGTCTCTCTGCAAATCACCAACGGTTTTGCCAATCCCTACATCAGTAGTTTCGGCGACCTACCCAAATATGCACATACGTTTGGCGTGCAGCATGCCAACATACTGATTTCGCTGTCGCAAATGTCCGAGACCTTGTGCATCTTGTTGATACCGTTCTTCTTAAAGCGCTTCGGCATCAAGCAAGTCATGCTGATAGCCATGTTGGCGTGGGTGCTCCGCTTCGGTCTGTTCGCTACGGGCAATCCGGGCAGTGGGGTGTGGATGTTTGTACTCTCTATGCTGGTCTATGGCGTAGCTTTCGATTTCTTCAACATTTCTGGTTCATTGTTTGTTGATAAGGAGACGGACAAGAATATCCGCTCCAGCGCACAAGGTCTGTTCATGATTATGACCAACGGACTGGGAGCCACCATCGGCACATTGGGAGCACAAGCGGTAGTCGACCATTTCACCGTTGCAAGCAACTTGCCGATGACCGATGGGTACCGAATGGCGTGGTGGGTCTTTGCGGGCTACGCATTGACAGTGGCTATCCTATTTGCCTTGATATTTAAATATAAGCATCAACCCAATGTGAGAGCTTGATAGCTTCCGCATCGTTTAATTAAGGAATAAAAAGAATGGAGAAAAAGAAAATCGAATTGTACATGGCATCGATAAAGCCTGCCGACGATCTGAAAACAGCCCTTGCCACTTTGAAGGAAATAAACGGCAACCGCAACCTCGTTTTCAAAGTAGACGAGACAGATATGTATGGACTTATCAGCGAATTCACCGGTCAGGTGCCGCAACAGCCGCTATTGTATAGCCTTTTTGCCGGTTGCTTGGAGATGCTGAAACTACAGATGACGCGCACCTTGCTTTATAAGGTAGAGGGAGGACTGCTCTATGCATATATTTACCTGAAGGTAGAAGGCGCACTAATCAGAATGGATGCCCGTGTCTCCGACGCCGTGTTGCTGGCGATGCGCATGAAAGCGCCCATATTTATTTATGAAGATGTGCTCGAAGCCGAAGTGCTGCGGCAAGAGGGCATTAAAGATATCGAAACCGGTACCATGTTGCTGCCGGATAAAGATGAATTCCTCATTGCCGACAGCATAGAGATACTAAAGAAGGCGCAGGAAAGAGCTGTTCAGGCGGAAAACTACGAATTGGCAGCCCAACTGCAACAGGAGATAGAGAAACAGAAGAACTCGAAGTAGCCATAAACGCGCGTGCATCTGTTTTATACTCCCGATATACTGACCGACGCCGAACTTCCCGAAGAGGAAGCTGCCCACTGCCTGCGGGTGTTGCGACTGACGTCCGGCGACGAGATAACGCTGACCGACGGTAAGGGCAACTTCTACCGTGCCTGTATTACAACCGCTACATCCAAACGCTGCCGGGTAGAGATAATCGAAACTATCCGGCAAAAGCCGTTATGGAGAGGAGGTCTCCATCTGGCAATGGCGCCCACCAAGAATATGGAGCGTACCGAGTGGCTGGCAGAGAAAGCGACGGAGATAGGTGTGGACAAACTGACCTTTCTGTTGTGTCGCTTTTCTGAACGGAAGGTCATCAAAACCGAACGCATCCATAAAATATTGGTATCGGCCATGAAGCAATCGCTCAAAGCATGCCTGCCGGAGCTAAACGGAATGACCGATTTCCGCACCTTCGTTGCGCAGCCCTTTGCAGGGCAGAAGTTCATTGCCCACTGCCATGAAGGAAATACGCCCTTGCTTCAGGATGTCTTGAGCGCCCATGATGATGCACTGGTCATGATAGGTCCCGAAGGCGACTTTAGCGAAGAGGAGGTAAGACAGGCTTTATCCGCCGGATTTGAACCGGTGAGCTTGGGAAAGTCGCGCCTGCGCACAGAAACGGCAGCGCTGGTGGCGTGTCACCTCATGAATCTGACCCATGCAACCCGATAAAAAGAACAACATAAATATATGAACGAAAGTATCAATCAATTGCAAGATGAAGTAATCGCTGAATTTAGCGACTTCGACGAATGGATGGACAAGTATCAGCTTCTGATAGACTTGGCAAACGAACAACCTCCGCTTGAGGAGACGTATAAAACAGACTCTAACCTGATAGAAGGCTGCCAGAGCCGCGTATGGCTGCAAGCCGACGTGGTGGATGGAAAGCTTGTATTCAAAGCCGAGAGTGATGCCCTGATTGTAAAGGGTATTGTTGCCCTGTTGATACGCATCCTCTCCAACCACACCCCCGAAGAGATTCTGGATGCCGACCTCTACTTCATCGACCGAATAGGATTGCGCGAGCATCTTAGCCCCACCCGCAGCAACGGTTTGCTGGCAATGGTAAAGCAGATGCGCATGTATGCTTTGGCTGTGAAGAGTAGCCGTGCTTAGAACCGCAACGCCAACGACACACCACCCGACTTGCCGGTATAGAAAGGCAACGCAGTGAGTTGCGCCTTCTCTCCCCGAATCAGCTTTCGCGTATAAGGAAGAAGCCAATAGCTTGCCCGGGCGCTCAGAATGCCTACACCGGCGCCGGTAATGACATCGCTCGCCCAATGCCGGTCGTTGTAAATGCGTGTCAAGGCTATAAGACCTGCCAACGTGTAGGCGCCCACGCCCCACCAAGAGCCATACTCCTCACGCACAAACTCTGCTCCCAGAAAGGCAGTAGCGGTATGACCCGACGGAAACGAATTAGCCTTGCTCCCGTCGGGACGCATCACGCGAAAAGTGCGCTTCCCTATTTGTACCACAGAGGTCATAAGCAAATAGCCGGTGGCAGTAACAATGGTACGGTCGACGTAATCGTGTCGGGCTTTCAAGCCGGTCAAACTTAATCCGAAAATGGCTACCGTAGGAAGATACTGCAAATGGTCGTCGAGCGCGGTCTTATGATTCCGATATCTGATGACGTCGCGAACTTTATCATCAATGCCGCTGCCGACATGCGTAAAAGAGAGCGCACCGCCCAACACGATGCAGGATACCGGCAGAACGATGGATTCCATCGTACAAGCATAAGAAGAATGATTCACGGTGTCACATTCGGTGGATTGAGCGGATAAGTGTAGGCGGGTAATGGGTAGTATTAGAAAGACTAATGCAAATGTCTTACAATTCATTATGTTTAGAAGCATGGATTAATGGTGAATAGTCAAAAAGAGAGGAAACATGGCGGCTTCCTCTCTTTTTGTTTGCAAGAATATTTAGCGGCGGCGGTCGCGACGGTCGTTGCGATCATGCCGTTCGGGTCTGTCGGATCGTTCCGACCTTTCAGGTCGTTCCGCTCTCTCCATCTTCTCGGGCTTAGGCAGTAATACTTTGCGCGAAAGTTTGAACTTACCGGTCTTCGGGTCGATTTCGAGTAGTTTTACTTCTATCTCATCACCCTCTTTGATGCCGGCTTCTTCGACGGTTTCCAATCGCTTCCAATCTATCTCGGAGATATGCAGCAAGCCGTCTTTACCGGGCAGGAATTCTACAAAAGCGCCATATGGCATGATGGAACGCACCTTGCCCTTGTACACTTCGCCTATTTCAGGTACAGCTACAATGCCCTTTATCAGGCTGATAGCCTTTTCGATACTTTGTTTGTTGGTACCGGCAATCTCGATGCGTCCCACGTTGTCGATCTCTTCGATAGTGATGGTTGCCCCTGTCTCTTCCTGCATGCCCTGAATAATCTTTCCACCCGGACCTATCACAGCGCCAATGAACTCTTTCGGGATGGTCATGGTCTCGATGCGTGGTGCATGTGGCTTCAGGTCTTCGCGCGGCTCTTGGATGGTTTCCAATATCTTACCGAGGATATGCATACGCCCCTCTTTGGCTTGCAGCAGTGCTTTCTCCAAAATGTCGAACGACAATCCGTCGACTTTAATGTCCATCTGTGTGGCAGTGATGCCGTCGCGGGTGCCGGTGACCTTGAAGTCCATGTCGCCCAAGTGGTCTTCATCGCCCAAGATGTCGGATAGTACGGCATATTTCTCTTCATTGGCATTCTTTATCAGCCCCATGGCGATACCCGATACGGGCTTCTTTATCTTCACACCTGCATCCATCAGCGCCAACGTTCCGGCACAAACGGTAGCCATCGACGACGAACCGTTCGATTCCAAAATATCCGATACGATACGAATCACATACGGATAGTCGGCAGGTATCTGCCCTTTCAATGCGCGCCACGCTAAGTGACCGTGACCAATCTCACGACGACCTACGCCGCGTTGCGCTTTGGCTTCACCCGTAGAGAAGGGGGGGAAGTTATAATGTAGCAGGAAGCGCTCTTTGCCATGCTCCAGCACGTCGTCGACAATCTTTTCGTCGAGCTTGGTACCCAGCGTAACGGTAGAGAGTGATTGCGTTTCACCACGGGTAAAGACGGCTGATCCGTGCGGACCGGGCAGATAGCTTACTTCGCTCCATATCGGGCGAATCTCGTTGGTTTTACGACCGTCGAGACGCTTGCCCTCGTCGAGAATACAGCGGCGCATAGCCTCTTTCTCCACATCGTGGTAGTAACGGTCGATGAGCGGCGCTTTTTCGACCAGCTCCTCCTCGGTATATTGCGCTTTGAATTCAGTGCAAATAGCTCCGAACGCATCGCCGCGTTCGTGCTTATTGGCATTGCCCGAAGCAGCAACGACATAAGCTTTGTCGTAGCAGGCATCGTGTACGGCTTTGCGCAGCTCTTCGTCGTTGACCTCGTGGCTGTATTCGCGTTTTACCGTCGAGCCAACCTCTTCTGCCAATTCCATCTGCGCTTTGCACTGTATCTTAATGGCTTCGTGGGCAGCTTTCATCGCGTTGAGTAGGTCGAGTTCGGAGACCTCGCTCATCTCGCCTTCTACCATCATGATGTTTTCGTAGGTGGCTCCTACCATGATGTCCATATCCGCTGTCTCCAATTGTTCAAACGTGGGATTGATAACGAATTCGCCGTCAATACGTGCCACACGTACTTCGGAAATAGGACCGTTGAATGGAATGTCCGAAACAGCCAGCGCTGCCGAAGCTGCCAAACCGGCAAGTGCATCGGGTATGTCGATGCCGTCGGCAGAGAAAAGTATGATATTTACATATACCTCGGCATGGTAATTATCGGGGAAGAGCGGACGAAGTGCACGGTCTACCAAACGACAGGTGAGGATTTCATAATCGGAGGCGCGTCCCTCACGACGTGTAAAGCCGCCGGGAAAACGACCAAATGCGGAAAATTTTTCTTTGTACTCTACCTGTAACGGCATAAAATCTGTTCCGGGAACGGCATCTTTAGCGGCACAAACAGTAGCCAACAGCATGGTATTGCCCATGCGGAGCATCACCGCACCATCAGCCTGCTTTGCCAGCTTTCCCGTCTCGAGTGTGATGGTTCTACCATCGGGTAACTCGATTGTCTTAACAATTGGGTTCATCATAAAAAAATTGCTTATTATCTGTATTCTCTAAAAAATCGCGCAAAGATAAATAATTAATTCCTGTAAATCAGCGAGAAAGGATAAAAAGTATGTAACAAAGTCTATTATAATACGAAAATTCATATACTCGCTATGTCGGAGAATGCCAAATTTGCTTGTTTTAGGAAATAAATGCTTTGCTTATATCCGAAAAGATGTATATTTGCGCACTCTTTTTTGAATCTCGTTAAAATTGAAGTATGAAGAAGCTTGGTTTGGTGGCACTTGCCACATTGTTGTTAGGTGCGTGCACTACTAACAATAAATTTAAAGTAGAAGGTGAAATATCGGACGCCAATGGCAAAACATTGTACCTCGAGGCAGCCGCACTGCGGGGCATTGTACCTTTAGATTCCATGAAGTTGAAAGGCAACGGTTCTTTCAGCTTTCAATATACACGACCCGAAAGTCCCGAATACTATCGGCTGCGAGTCGACAACAAGGTGATCAATTTCTCTGTCGACAGTACCGAAACGATCCGAATCGATGCTCCTTATAAGAACTTCTCCACCGAGTACACCGTCGAAGGGTCGCCCAACAGTAGCAGCATCAAGGAACTAACCCTGAAACTGCTCTCGCTGCAACAAGGCGTCGATGCGTTGAATCGAGGTATGCAAGCTCATCAGCTCGGATTAGATCATTACGAAGATAGCCTGACAGCACTGATAAACCGTTATAAGAATGAGGTGAAAACAGAATATATCCTGGCACATCCCAATACGGCTGCTGCCTATTTTGCTTTGTTTCAGAAAGTCAATGACTACCTCATTTTCGATCCGCTCAACAGTAAAGACGATGTGAAGTGCTTCGGCGCCGTAGCTACCAGTCTGAACCAGAATTATCCGCATGCCGACCGGACCAAGAATCTGTATAACATCGTCATTAAAGGCATGAAGAATACCCGACAGCCCCGACAAAAAACACTCGATATTCCCGAAGATAAGATGCAAGAAACCGGTATCATCGACATCAACCTGCGCGACATGAAAGGAGTGACCCACAAACTGAGCGAACTGAAAGGGAAGGTAGTGCTGGTTGACTTTACAATCTACCAAAGCGCTGTATCGGCACCGCATAACGTTATGCTGAACGGGTTATACGAGAAATACCACAGTAAAGGGTTTGAAATATATCAAGTTTCACTCGACGCCGACGAACATTTCTGGAAAACAACCGCCGACAATCTGCCGTGGGTTTGCGTGCGCGACCCGAACGGCATCTATTCCTCCACAGCCTCTATGTACACTGTAAAGTCTGTGCCGGAATTCTTTCTTATCAGTCGCGATAGCGACCTGAAGTCGCGCAGCGAAAATATCAAAGATGTGGATGCAGCCGTAAAAGCACTGCTATAATATCTGCACAAAAACCCGTTTTCACATTAATTATATAGAAAAACAATCGTTCTTGTTTGGCGCACTACACCTAAAGAAGTATCTTTGCAAAGAAAAATAAGCAATGTTCCAACATGGTCGCACATGTTGGAATTGTTTTTTGTTATAATTACCCTATTCACTAATAATTAAAGAAATATTTATGGCTTACATGTCCGAAGATGGCTACAAAAAACTGTTAGCCGAACTAAAGCAGCTGGAGACGGTAGAACGTCCGAAGATTTCGGCAGCGATTGCCGAAGCACGCGACAAGGGAGACTTGTCGGAGAACGCAGAGTATGACGCCGCCAAAGAGGCACAAGGCATGCTCGAAATGAAAATCAACAAGCTGAAAGCCATTGTTGGTGACGCTAAGATTATAGACGAAAGCAAGTTGAAGACAGACTCTGTACAGATCTTAAATAAGGTAGAGCTGAAGAACACGAAAAACAGCGCAAAGATGATTTATACCATCGTACCTGAAAGCGAAGCCAACCTGAAAGAAGGCAAAATATCGGTCAACACTCCCATCGCACAGGGATTGCTCGGGAAAAAAGTAGGCGACATTGCCGAAATCAAAGTGCCCCAAGGCATAATCAACCTCGAAATAGTAAACATCTCATTTTAACTATCAATCCATTCATTCACAACATGGCAACCCTGTTTAGTAGAATTATCGCCGGCGAAATACCCTGCTATAAGGTAGCAGAGAACGATACATGCTTCGCCTTTCTCGACATTAATCCGTTAGTGAAAGGGCATACTTTGGTTATTCCCAAACGCGAAGTAGACGATATCTTTGATCTGAACGACGAAGAATTTACCGCACTCCATCTCTTTGCCAAGCAAATAGCGCATGGCATACAACGTGCTTTTCTCTGTAAAAAAGTAGGTGAGGCAGTTATCGGACTGGAAGTACCGCATGCACATATCCACTTGATACCTATTCAGAAAGAATCGGATATGCTTTTTTCTAATCCCAAATTGAAACTGTCACAAGAAGAATTTGCCGGAGTAGCCGCTGCTATTCAAGCGCAACTTATCTGATAAGCATCCGAAAGGAACAGAATCGTATCCGGATGCTTATCAGATAAAGAGATTGGGAGTGGAGTTTAAATATACTCCTCTCCCATTTTTATTTGTGCATCGTTGACATACTTGCGAATGGCATGCTCCTCCTCTTTCTTGCAAATAAGCAGTACATTGTCCGATTCGGCAATCAGATAGCCCTCCAAACCGTCGATAACCGCTAACTTATCCTTAGGTAGTACAATCATGTTGTTCGTACTGTTGTACAGCATAGACTGACATTTCAGCGTTGCATTCCCACGTTCGTCTTTGGGCGAAAGCTCATACAACGAATCCCATGTCCCCAAGTCCGACCAGCCAAAGTCGCCCAAAGCCACATATACATTGTCGGCTTTCTCCATGATTCCAAAATCTATCGACACGTTCGGGCATGCCGGGAAGTTGTCGTTGATGAACGCTTTTTCGTCGGGTGTTCCATACTGATTCAATCCCGGCGTCAGTTTTGATGCCAACTCGGGCAACAATGCTTCAATTGCCTTGATAATGGTGTTCACGTTCCAGATGAAGAGACCGGAGTTCCAGTAAAACTCACCACTCTCCAAAAATACTTTTGCCAATTCTAATTCCGGCTTTTCCGTGAAGGTCTTCACAACGTGAATATTCTCCTCTACCCGTTCGGCAATTTGTATATAGCCATAGCCGGTCTCCGGGCGGTTGGGTTTGATGCCCAATGTCAAGAGGCGGTCGGTTTGATTGACGAATGCCAATCCTTTCTGTATGGCAGAGAGGAATTCATTCTCCTTGAGGATAAGATGGTCGGAAGGCGCTACTACGATATTAGCATTCGGATTCAGCGCGCGAATGTGATACGATGCCCATGCGATGCATGGTGCTGTGTTTCGGCGGGTGGGTTCCAAAAGAATCTGTTCCGGCTTTAATTCCGGAATCTGCTCTTTCACGAGGTCTGCATACAAGTCGTTGGTCACGACCAATATGTTTTCGGTTGGGATTACTTTGTTAAAGCGGTCGAACGTCTGCTGTAGCAGTGAACGTCCCGTTCCAAAGAAGTCCAAGAATTGTTTTGGGAGCATTTTGCGACTAAATGGCCAGAATCGGCTACCAATGCCGCCACCCATGATGACACAAAAGTTGTCCTTATTTGTCGTCATAACGTCAGTTTTAAAAATTTCGATAACGTCCATATTAAAAGTGCTGCTAAAGTACCATATATTTTATAAACCTCCAACTTATTTCACCCCTTATTACGTTTTTTACTTTTTTTAGTGCCAACCGTTGTCTTTTTCAAAAAAAGCAGTATCTTTGCCCCGCATTTGAGACATCTACATCTATCTTTTACAGAGATGTGAATGTAGAAGAGTTGGATGCATCTGCCCAGATGGCGGAATCGGTAGACGCGCTGGTCTCAAACACCAGTGGATTCACTTCCATCCCGGTTCGACCCCGGGTCTGGGTACCACAAAACCCCTGATAATCGCTGATTATCAGGG
>JAISIN010000025.1 GCA_031262085.1 Prevotellaceae bacterium | reverse complement strand
CCGTCAGATAGACGAAAAGGGATACCTGCTCCCCTATACCCTCGACGGGCGCAAACTGATAAAGGTCGGCGTGAGTTTCGACAAGGAGAAACGAAACATCGGGCGGTATTTGATTGGGTGAACGAAAAGGAGCATCTGTCCAAACGGCTGATGTCCTACACCAACGATAGAATTGTGTATATTTGCAGTCATATCATCACTAAATACTTTATCAGCATGAAATCATATCTTCTTTTTGTTCTATGCTTACTTGCCTCCATGACGGGGTATGCCCAAGAGTTCGATGCCCATTTCGAGAATAGAACCTTGCGTTTGGATTATATCTTTTCGGGCGATGCCGCACATCAGTCGGTCTGCTTGAGCGAAATGAGCGTGCTACCTTCGTGGGCAGGACGCCGACATCGATTGGGCGAGCTGCCGCTGTCGGGTAATGGACAAATCACGGTACGTGATGTCCGCAATCATCAAACGCTCTACGTCACCTCTTTCTCTTCGCTTTTTCAAGAGTGGATAGCAACCGAAGAAGCCAAAACCAAACAACGCGGGTTTGAGAATAGTTTTCTGGTACCTTTCCCGTTACATCCCGTCGAGATAGAGATCGCACTGTACAACGCTCGCCATGAAGTAACTGTCCGGTTGGCGCAAACCGTCGACCCCAAAGATATACTGATTCACCGGCGCGGATTGTCGCACATCACCCCGCATCGCTATCTGCAGCAAAACGGTACGCCCGAAAAGTGCATCGACATCGCTATTCTGGCAGAAGGCTACAAACCCGAAGAGGCGGGCGTGTTTTATCAGGACGCCGAACGGGCAGTGGCATCGCTCTTCGACTATACACCGTTCAAAGAGAACCGCAGCCGTTTCAACGTGGTGGCAGTGATGAGTCCGTCGGTCGATAGCAATGTCAGCATACCTAAAGAGGGGGTGTGGCGCCAAACGGCATTCGGTTCGCACTTCAGCACGTTCTATTCAGACCGCTATCTGACCACGCAACAAGTGTTTGCCGTACATAATGCACTGGCAGGCATCGATTACGAACATATCATTATTCTGGCAAACAGCGAAGAGTATGGTGGCGGCGGCATTTACCATTCGTACACACTGAGTACGGCACACCATCCCACCTTCAAGGAGGTCATTGTGCATGAGTTCGGTCACGCCTTCGGAGGGCTTGCCGACGAATATTTTTATGAAGATGATTTTAACTCGGATACTTACCCGACAGACGTGGAGCCGTGGGAACCCAATATTACCACGCTGGTCGACTTCGATGCGAAATGGAAGGATCTGTTGAACCCGGGCACCCCTGTCCCTACGCCCGTAAGCGAGAAAGCGAAACACCCCGTAGGTGTGTACGAAGGTGGCGGATATTCGTTTAAGGGAGTTTACCGACCGGCTGACGAGTGCCGGATGCGCAACAATACGTATCCTACCTTCTGCCCCGTGTGCGAACGGGGTATCGGTCGCATCATCGATTTCTATACGGAGTGAATAAACTCCATGCACATACGCCCGTTGTGATACGGACATTTCCATAAACCGGCTTTATCGTCGACGGTATTTACACTACCGTCGGCGCGGATGCTCCAGAACCATTCGCCCTTCTGCCGGTCGATCAGATGATTCTTGATATACTCCCAAGCGGCAAATGCTTTCTGCAAGGCATCTTCATCGCCCGTATAACGATAGAGATTGTAGTGACCTGTTACATTCTCGGCTTGCACCCACCAGTGGTGGTCGGCATCGGTGCATCCGGTGTCGGTGTTGGTCTCGTAGCACAAGGCTCCGTCGGATGTCAATCCTTCGTCGGCGGCGTGCGCTATACGGCATGCGGTGGGCAGAAGCTCGGACAATAGCTTGGGGCTTAGCGCAGATGCAGCTTCGCAGAGTAGCCACGACGCTTCGATGTCGTGCCCGTAAGAGATGACGGGGCGTGTACTGTTCCAATCCTTGTCGAAGAAGAGCTGCAGATGTGCCGTCTGCGGATGAATAATGCGGGTGGTGAATATATCGATCAGATTGCACAGTCTTTCGCCCAGCCGTTTATTGCGCCATATCCGGTAGAGAGCGGTGTATGCCTCCAGCAAATGCAGGTGGGTATTCATCGTGAAGCAGTCGTTGGCATCACGTTCGCTTAGTCGCATGTCGAACAACGGTAACCAGTTACGCGAGCAAGCTTCGATGTAGCCGTTGGCATCGGCATCGAAGCTGTGTCGTTCAACATCTTTGTAAAGGCGGATGGCAGCAGCCAAACTCTCTTCGTCGCGGGTGGCGAGGTAATACTCTGCCAGTCCGTAGATGGCAAAGGCAATGGCGTATATCTGCTTCTTGGTATTGTAGGGCAATCCTTTATAGGTGAGCGACCAGAATACTCCACCTCGTTTGTCGATGAAATGACGAAGGAAATAATCTTTGGCTCGGGTAGCTGTTTCTAAATAAGCCGGATTATCTAACCGGCGATAGGCAGCCGAGAATGTCCACAAGATGCGGGCATTGAGTACTGCTCCCTTGGGCGAATAAGGCACAAGCATGCCCTCGCCACTCATCTGTCCGTAGAAACCACCTCGTTTGCGATCGATCATATTATTCATCCAAAAGGGCAAAATATGGGTGGTCAGTTCGTCTGTCACCTCTAAGCGTAGTTGTTCGATGTTCATGATATATAGTGAGTTAATTCTTTTTCCTTCGTGCCATCAATCGGCTATTGATCTCCTTCACCTTATCACGTGTCAAAGGATAGAAATATATCACGATTACTGCCAGTATAGCGGTGCCTGCCGGTACCCAACTCATAAGCACTTTCAGTCCCATGATGGCTTGGGGCGACTGAACCGCGCCTTCGGCAGTGCTGTAACCAAAGATTGCCAACATCCACATCACCAAGGCACCGCCAAAGGCACCACCAAACTTCTGTGCCATCGAGGAGGAGGAGAAGATGAGACCGGTCGAAGCCGTGCCGTCGCGTAGCTCGGCATACTCGGACACATCGGCATACATACTCCACACCAGCGGAGAGATGATGCCCGTAGCTATCGAGATAATGATCTGCAACAACAGCATGAGCCAAAAGCCGAAATTGGTTGCCGGTACAAAAAAGAAAATGCTGCTCAGTACTGCCAGGCTTATCATCATATATAAATAGGTGTTTTTCTTGCCGATGGCACGCGAGATGGGTACCGTGAGCGTAACGCCCAACATATTTGCCACTTCGCCGATGCCCAAAAACAAGCCGGCATAGAAAAACAGCGAGAAATCGCCTAAATGAAGATATACGTTATCGCCTACAATGTCCTTGAAATAATAGGCTACCGTAGCTCCGCGAACGGTGTTGAACAAGTTGGAGCAGAGAGCTGCGCCAATCAGCAACCACCACGGGGCATTCGTGACAAGTAACTTCAAGTCTTTGAGTGCCGATACGGTAGAGGTATTGCGAATACGCTCGCGCGTCATCCGGTAGCAAAGCATGAAGAGGATGATGGTAATCAGAGCAATGACCATCATGGCTTGTTGCCAACTGTCGGTTAATGACCAAGTGGCTTTTTCGAACAGATCGCACAGCCGCTCCCAACTATACAGGGCTATGAAGCTACCTGCGTATGCAAAGAACATGCGGTAAGAAGAGAAAATGGTCTTGGTATCGGGGTTGGGAGTCATGACACCCAGCATAGCGGCATAAGGTACGTTGATAGCGGTGTAGACGGTCATCATCAGTATATAGGTGACGTAGGCGTAGATTAACTTGCCCTGCGGTCCGACGTTGGGTGTAGTAAACACCAATACACCGCAAATGGCAAACGGCACCGCTACCCACAGCAGGTAGGGACGGTATTTGCCCCAACGCGAATGGGTGCGATCGGCGATGATACCCATCATAGGGTCGGATATAGCATCCCACACACGAGTGATCAGCAGCAACATGGCGGTGTCTGACAAGCTTAACCCGTATATATTGGAATAGAAAAACGGAAGGTAGTAGGAGAATATCTTCCAGAACATGGATGAGGCCATATCGCCAAATCCGTAACCTATCTTTTCTCGAAATGTAGACAACGGTTTTAATTTGTAGTTATTGGTTATATAGTTGTTATATCGTTTCTCAACCATGCTGCAAAAGTATAAAGTATTATGAAATTGTACTTGTCTTTAGAATCTTCAAATTCTTGTATATAAGTTTATTTAACGTTTCTACGGAGGTCGAAGAGGCCAACCGGTCTGTCGGCGTATGCAGACAGTAGTCGGTAAGCTTTTCGATAGATGATACCGCTACGTGCATGCGGGTATCCGAAGAGGCGTAATAGATGTAGACCGTGCCGTCGTCGTCGGCTATCCACCCGTTGGAAAAGAGCACGTTGCTGACATCGCCCACACGCTCTTCACCCGTCGGCGCCATGAAGTATCCACCGGGAGCAGCAATGAGACGGGCAGGGTCGTCGAGCGCAGTCATGTACAGATAGAGTACGTAGCGCAATCCGGCGGCGCAGGCGCGCACACCGTGTGCCAGATGCAGCCACCCTTGCGGGGTTTTGAGCGGATGCGGTCCTTCGCCGTTTTTCACCTCTTTGATGGTGTGATAGTAGCGCGGATCGATGATGCGTTCTTCGGTGATCTTGGCATGTGTGATGTCGTCTATCAAAGCCCATCCGATGCCTCCGCCGCTGCCGGCATCAATGAATCCGTCTTGCGGACGGGTGTAGAGGGCATACTTCCCGTCGACAAACTCGGGGTGAAGCACCACATTGCGTTGCTGACTCTTGCTGTGCAGGTCGGGTAGTCGATGCCACGTTATCAAATCGTGTGTGCGGGCAATGCCTGCGGTAGCCGTTGCAGCCGAGAGGTCGCCTGCGGGCGCGGTATCGTCGTGTCGTTCGGCACAGAAGATGCCGTAGATCCACCCGTCTTCATGAGCAGTGAGGCGCATATCGTATACGTTGGTAGCAGCGACGAGGTCTTCGGGCATGGTGACGGGATAGTCCCAGAAGTGAAAGTTGTCCACTCCATTGGGACTTTCTGCCACCGCAAAGAACGATTTACGGTCGACGCCTTCTACGCGTACCATTAATAAATACTTACCGTTCCATTTCATGGCGCCCGAGTTCATGGTGGCATTCATGCCGATGCGCTCCAGCAGCGAGGGGTTGGTCTGTTCGTCGAGATCGTACCGCCAAAAGAGCGGAGTATGTGCGGAAGTCAATACCGGATAGTGATAGCGCGTGAAGAGATTGTTCCCGTCGGGTTCCGGTTCGTTCTTTCGGGTGATCAGTTTTTCGTGTTCCTGAAACAATCTTTTCACCTTATTATTATATGTATTCATCAGAAGGATATGATTATGGATTACTCATACAGATTTACGTCGGCGGCAAACAGCGTCTTCGGTTGTTGGTAAAACGCTTCGAAGTCGACTGCCGAGGCTTGTCCCGGATATGGGGCGAAGAAGTGGGTTACTCGCTCGCGAGCATTACGCCATACTAATACATAGGCTATCGGATATTTCCCGAGGGCAGGCAGCAAGGTCTTTGTCCACCAATTCGGGTCGGGGATGCCTTCGTAGCCGGTTTGCTCATGCCACGGACGGAACAGTACGGGTATCGACGTGCCGTCTTCGCTCTTCAGTGTGTTGAGGAAACGGGCTATTTGCTCCATCCATCCTTCGAACTTCGCTTGATTGGTTCCGCCGGACAGAATGGATTGAACGACCGTGCTATCCGATACGTCCCACGCATCGCCTCCGGTCAGCGGATTGCGGGCATGCCAGCTCAAAGTGACCAATCCGCCCCTTTGATATTGATTGATGATTTCTCTTCGGATGCTTGCAAAAGGCACTTTATCCAGATTCAGGGTGTCGTCCAGTTCTAATTGTCCCAAATCGAAGCCCATTACCGCAGGATAGTCGCCACATACCCGTTTGACGTCCGACTGTTCGGGAGCGCCATCCCAGCCTATGCCGTACACCGTATCGTCTTGATGACCGAACATAAATCCGGTTGCCGGGAGTTTTTGCAGGTTCTTCAGGAGCTGTTCTGTTTCTGATATAGACCGGGTGGCGGGAGTACACGCCCAAAAGAAGACGGATGCTAATACCGGAATCATTTTTTTACCTTGTTTCATAGTGTTATCATAATGGATTTACATTATCTGTATATAGTCGTTATGATGAAATGACTATGCAAAGATAGCTCCATTTGTAGATAGTGGATGATACAATTTTATCACATTACTATATTATACGCGCAAGAATGATAAAGATAACGTAAACTATATGCAAGATGATGTAGCGCTATATATAAGGCGAGACAGCTTTCATAATTTGGAATAATATCCTGAATAAATGCTGATAACTAACGTTTTGAATACTCGTAAAGACAACAAAAACATGAAATAAGTACGCTTTTTAGCTTTTTTCACTAAGTAGATACAAAAAAATAGACGGGAATGTTGTGGGGCAAAAAAAAACATCATACATTTGTATCGTTTAAAGTAAGGTATATATCTTTATAATACCCGTCTTTTAAGCAAGTAATTAATCGTTTATAAAACCCCTAACCAATTAAAATTCGATGAGTGATTTAGAAACAACAGATCAGGTGATAGCTACGAAAAAGCGTCCCTACAATCTGAGGGAGAAAAAAGACAAGGATGCCGCTTATCGTTCGTTGATACGTCCAGAACTGGCGGATGAATTGTATGACAAGATTTTGAATATCATTGTCGTACAGAAGAAGTACAAAGATCCCAATTATTCGGCTAAGGATTTGGCGAAAGAGTTGAAAACCAACACACGCTATTTGTCCGCCGTAGTAAACTCTCGCTTTGGCATGAACTATTCGTGCCTGCTGAATGAGTATCGGGTAAAGGATGCCAAGCATTTGCTAACCGATAAGCGGTATGCCGACCTCAACGTAGAGGAGATTAGCACCATGGTGGGCTTTGCCAATCGCCAATCCTTCTATGCCGCTTTCTATAAGAATGTAGGCGAAACTCCGAACGGATATCGTAAAAAACA
Organism: Prevotellaceae bacterium; assembly: GCA_031262085.1. Classification (GTDB taxonomy): domain Bacteria; phylum Bacteroidota; class Bacteroidia; order Bacteroidales; family Bacteroidaceae; genus Bacteroides. Next base: position 75,236 of record JAISIN010000025.1, on the reverse strand, counting down.
CATGGAACACCGTAGATAACCTATAGGGTGTACGTGTGAAAAGAACTACAAAAGAGAAATGTTTCCCACGCCAAGTGGATGGGAGACGTTTCTTTTTTTCTGTTAACCCAACCGATCATTGTGTATGAATGAACAATTACAGGAGATAAAGAGCCATCTGCGCCGATATATGAATGGTGCAGTAGCACAAAGCATGCGCGAAAAGGGAGTGGTGTATAAGATGAACTTTGGCATTGAACTTCCGCGCATCAGAGAAATAGCCTCTATGTATCCTAAAGAACATGCTTTGGCGCAAGCTCTCTGGAAAGAGAATATCAGAGAGTGCAAGATATTGGCAGGACTGCTGCAGCCCGTAGATAGTTTTCTGCCCGAAATAGCCGACATCTGGGTAGAAAACATTCATCATCTCGAAATAGCCGAACTGACCTCCATGAATCTGTTTCAGTATCTGCCTTATGCTCCGGCGCTGTCGCTTTGCTGGATTGCCGGCGAGGGAGAATACAAGCAGATATGCGGCTTCTTCACCATAGCTCGCTTGCTGATACGGAAGGGGGATATGCCCGAACGGGCTGCCAACGAGCTGCTCGACCAAGCGGTGTGTGCCGCACTATCGGGTAATTATCATCTGCGCAATGCCGCACTGACAGCCATACGGTGTTTTATGCAGCATAGTGAGGAACATGCCTTTTTGGTTTGCCGGCGGGTAGAAAACCTGAAAGATAGCACCACAGAAAACGAACTGTGGCTGTATGCTGCTGTTGCCGATCTTACGGAAGCGGTAAAAAAGTAACGCCAAAGAGTTGCTTTACACAAAAAACAGTTACCTTTGTTCGCCCTAAAAAGGCAGCAAAGCGTCATTGCATGGATAATCAACAAGTAAAAGATACAGTTAAACAGATATTTACCGAATATCTCACCCTGAACGGGCATCGAAAGACACCCGAAAGGTATGCTATACTCGATACCATTTATTCCATCGAAGAGCACTTTGATATAGACTCTCTTTATATACGCATGGCTGAACAGGAAAACTTTCGCGTGAGCCGTGCTACCCTCTATAATACAATCATCTTACTTATCAATGCCAATCTGGTGGTGAAACATCAGTTTGGAAACTCTTCGCAATACGAGAAATGCTATAATTGCGAAACCCATCACCATCAGATATGTACGCAATGCGGAAAGGTAACCGAGTTTCAAAGCGAAGAGCTGCAAAACGCGATTACAAACACACGGCTGAAGAATTTCAAGCTGTCGCATTACTCCTTATATATATATGGATCGTGCAGCAAATGTAGCCGCATAAACAAAATGAAACAAAAGAAAATACATAACCAGAAAAAAGAAAAATGAAAGTAGATGTTTTATTAGGATTGCAATGGGGCGACGAAGGCAAAGGGAAGGTAGTCGACGTGTTGACCCCGAGATATGACGTCATTGCACGATTCCAAGGTGGTCCTAACGCCGGTCATACACTGGAGTTTGAAGGACAAAAGTATGTGCTGCGATCGATTCCGTCGGGCATATTTCAAGGGGATAAGATCAATATCATCGGAAACGGAGTAGTACTCGACCCCGCACTCTTTAAAGCCGAAGTCGAAGCGTTGGAAGAATCGGGACATAACTTGAAGAAACGATTGCAGATCTCCCAAAAAGCACATCTCATACTGCCGACACACCGACTGCTCGATGCCGCTTACGAAGCTGCCAAAGGAGCCGATAAGGTGGGTACGACCGGAAAAGGAATAGGACCGACCTATACTGATAAGGTGAGTCGTAACGGACTGCGCGTAGGAGATATTCTGCATGGATTTGCCGAAAAGTATGTCGCTGCCAAAGCACGCCACGAAAAGATTCTGAAGGCGCTGAACTACGAATACGACCTTACCGAAGCCGAGCAGGCATGGATGGAGGGTATCGAGTTCCTGAAGCAGTTTGCTTTAGTGGATAGCGAACACGAAATCAACCAACTGCTGAACAACGGGAAAAGCATCCTTTGCGAAGGTGCACAAGGCACCATGCTCGATGTGGACTTTGGCTCGTATCCGTTCGTTACCTCCTCGAATACCATCTGCGCAGGTGCTTGCACCGGTCTGGGAGTAGCACCTAACCGAATAGGGGAGGTATACGGAATCTTCAAGGCATACTGCACGCGCGTAGGCAGCGGACCGTTCCCTACGGAACTGTTCGACGAAACGGGCGAACGAATTTGCAACGTGGGAAACGAGTTCGGCTCGGTAACCGGTCGCAAACGACGTTGCGGATGGATAGACCTTGTAGCGCTGAGGTATGCCATCATGATTGACGGGGTGACGCATTTGATTATGATGAAAAGTGATGTGCTCGACGACTTTGAGTCGATCAAAGCGTGTGTGGCATATCGCATAAACGGAGAGGAGATCGATTATTTACCTTACAACATCAACGAAGAGATCGACCCCGTCTATGTAGAACTGCCGGGCTGGCAAACCGACATGACGCATATACAGAGCGAAGATGAGTTTCCGGAGGAGTTTAATGCTTATCTCTCTTTCCTTGAAGAGCAGTTGGGTGTACCGATTAAAATAGTATCGGTAGGTCCCGATCGTGAGCAAACCATCGAGCGATATACCGACGATTGATTTTATTCGAAATAGAAGCTTAGCACAATCATACGCGAAGCGACCTTACCGACTGCCTGTGTGTACTTCACCAACGACAAGTCGGTAAGGTCGCTTCGTTTGGTATTGAGCAGATTCGACAGTCCGAAGCAGAACTTCAGCTCGGGTATCAGTTTGAAGAAAGGCAAATAGAAATCGCACCCAAGCCCCACCTCTACATAGCAATCGAAGGGGTGTACCAGCAATGCTCCGTGCTTCTTCACGCTGAAATCATACGTGGGCGCCATCCCAGCCATGACGTAGGGACGATAGTTGTTGATGCGTTCGGCAGAAAATTTCAGGTCGATTGGTACGGAGAGATAAGCCGACTTTATGTTTTGCGTGTATTGTTCTCCGCTTGTCTGTTCGCGGAAGACGACCCGCTTGTCGCCAAAGTGCAGGGTTGGCACCACCCGCAGGGCAAGTAGTCGGTTCAGGTACAGTTCTCCCAACACGCCTACGGTGAATCCCGGCGAGTATTCGGGTACGTCGGCAAACCATGTTTGACCGTCGTCGGTTGTTATGCCGGTATTAACCAACTTATAATCTTGTGTATGAATGCCTGCCAGAAAGCCATAGTGCCACCTCCGCTGGTCGATGTAGGGTCGATTCTGCACCCGTCGCTTTTGCGCGGAGACAGTAGAGAGCGCCATCAAACCGGCAAGCAGCATGAACAATAGTCGTTTCAATGTCACATCTTCTTTTTTTCGCCCCAAAGTTGCCGCATTCGTTCGGCATGCTTCTGCTCGGCAGGGTTATCTTGTGCTTTCCATATCCGGCGCTCTTTCAACTCGTCGGGCAAGAACTGCTGTTGCACGAAATGTCCGGGGTAGTCGTGGGCATACTTGTAGTTGTCGCCGTAGCCCAGCTGCTTCATCAGCTTGGTGGGCGCGTTGCGCAGATGCAACGGCACAGGCAGATTGCCGGTTTCGCGCACCAAGTCGAGCGCATCGCCGATGGCTAAGTATGCCGAGTTACTCTTCGGACTGGCGGCAAGATAGATGGTGGCTTCGGCAAGCGGGATGCGTCCTTCGGGCCATCCCACTTTCATCACGGCGTCGAAGCAGGCATTGGCAATGAGCATGGCGTTGGGGTTGGCAAGTCCGATGTCTTCGGAGGCTGAGATGACGAGGCGGCGGGCTATGAACGCCGGATCTTCGCCCGCTTCGACCATGCGTGCCAGCCAGTACACGGCGCCGTCGGGGTCGCTGCCGCGAATGGATTTAATGAAGGCTGAGATGATGTCGTAGTGCATCTCACCATCTTTGTCGTAAGCCAGCGGGTTTTGTTGCAGGCGTTCGGTAACCAACGCGTCGGTGATGACAACCGGGTCGTTGGCTTCCGCCTCTACCACCAGCTCCAGTATGTTGAGCAGCTTACGGGCATCACCGCCGCTGTATCGCAGCATGGCAGTGGTTTCTTGTACTTCTATCTTCCGCTCTTTTAAAAAGGTGTCGGTGGCGATGGCGCGATGGAGCAGCTCCAACAGATCGTCTTTCTCCAATGGTTTCAGCACATAGAGCTGGCAGCGCGACAGCAACGGGCGAATCACTTCGAAGGAAGGGTTTTCGGTGGTAGCTCCGATGAGCGTTACCGTGCCGTGCTCCACCGCTCCGAGCAGCGAATCTTGCTGTGACTTACTGAAACGGTGGATTTCGTCTATGAAGAGAATGGGACTGGCTTGCGCGAAGAATCGGTTGCTCTTGGCGCGTTCTATCACCTCGCGTACATCTTTTACACCGCTGGTTACGGCGCTCAGTGTATAAAACGGCGTTTCCAACTTGTTGGCAATGATTTGCGCCAATGTGGTTTTACCCACGCCCGGCGGTCCCCACAAGATGAAGGAGGAGATGCGTCCGGCATCGATCATCTTGCGCAACACAGCTCCCGGTCCTACGAGATGCTTCTGCCCAATGTATTCGTCCAGCGTTTTAGGTCGCAGCCTTTCTGCAAGAGGAGTCATGGTTAGAACATCATTAGTATCATGAACCGGATGCCGTCTTTCTGCACACCCGGATAGTTGGTGTAGGTCAGTCGCCGCACATACTCTATGTGCAGCAGTTTGAAGATGTTATAGATACCGACGCTGGCTTCCAGATAGGGGGTGTTGCCCATCACATGACTGGTGGGTATGCCGTTGCGCATCGGGAAGAGGAAGAGGTCGCTGTCGAGGCTCTTGTAGGGATTGTTCTTGTCGGTGAGGGTGCCGTATAAACCCCGTATACGGAACATCTCTCGCCACTTGAGCTTCTTCAGCAGCGGGATGCGGTTGAACAGCTTGCCGTTCATGTCGTAGGTCAGCGCCAGCGACGCATAACGGTCGTTGAGGAACTCCATGTTATTAATGAGGTTGAACGACTCGTTGAACTGGGTGATATACGACAAGTTGGTCATGGGCAGGTTGAGCAATGGAAAAGGTACCTTGTTCCACTGTGCGCCGGCACGCAGGGTGACATCCAGATTGCCCCACGACCCGAACCAGAAGCGTTTGCGAAGGCTGGCTTCGGTGAGGTTGAAGTTATACTCTCCGCCCAGCACGCCCTTCAGTCCGGTGGTGTGCGAGAGTGAAAATATAGGAGCGTCGAGCGACACCGGTACACGGCGTTGCTTGGTGTTGACAAACGTTTCGCCGGGTGCATAGCGCAGACTGATTGCCAGCTCGGCCGTGGTGATGTCTTTCACGCGGGTGTTGTCCAAGCTCCACTCGCCGGGCTTCTTGCCGTCGTTGCGCCAAAATTCCAGTACACCGCCGGTAGGTTCGTCGTTCCGTCGACGGGCTACGGCTTGCACGGAGAACCCGGCATTGGTCTCTAATTCGTAGGTGATTTTGGCATCGCGCACGTATGACATCTGGTCTACGTTTGTCCACCTCATGCCCACGAATACATTGTCTTTATCGGTTTGCAGATACTTGTCGCTGGGCGACATCACATCGTAGCTATACGATGCACTGATGTAGTGCTTAGGAAATTCCCACAACACATATTCGCGTTTGTTGAACGAGTAAGCCACCTCTCCGTTATAAAACCACTTCTTGTCCTTGAAGCCGTAAGCTCCATAGCCGCTTGCACTCCAGTGCGGGTCGAGGTGTCCGGTCGTCATACCGCTCAGGCGGAGGCGCAATCCGTTGACGAAGTTGCTGGTAATGGTGGTGTTGATAGGACCAAAGTCGAACTTACTGGGCGTTTTGCGTGTACCTGTCTCGACGAAGTTTTCAATCAGTGCCTTAGCTCCGAAGATGATATATTTGAATCCGGGAATCTGCTCAATGCGATTCATGAATACATCCATCGAACTCTCCTGCTTGGTGAGCGGTACTTGTCGCACCTCTGCCCAATATTCGTCGCTTCGATTGAGCATATTCGCGTCTTTGATCACACTTCCGTTCAACCGGAACAGTCGCTTCTCTATCTCGTCGAATTTATAGTCGCTGTATTGGGTCATACGTTCTATTTCTAATCCTTGCGTACCCTTCACCAATCTGAGCTGTGCCACCATATCGTCGTCGGTCAGTATCCAGTTTCCGTCGGGCAGTTGGTCGAACTGCTGTGTTATATCCAGATCTTCCACAAAGTTCACGCCCGTGTTTTTGGGGAGCTTCATGGTGCATTTCTTTACGGCATAAGTCGAATCCTTTACTACATAGAGGTGTCCGGTAAAGCCGGTATCCTGTGAATTTTGCGGCACAAAGGTGAGGTGTACACACTCTTTCTTGTCGACCATGAGCGTATCCATGAGGTAAAACTTGTAAAAGGAGATAGCCCCTTGCCCGATGGGGCTGACAAAACGGAGTTGCAACAGTCGTATGTCGTTGTCGTAGATATTGACGTTGGCAAAGACATCGTGCAGCACAGTACCCAGCATGTCGCCCGTACTGAAAAAGTCTTCAATCCCGCTGGAGTTCATACCTTCTATAATAGTCTTTTCGTTTTTGGGGCTTTTGCGGTAGATGGTACGCGAAACCGTCTCTTTGATAGAGATAGGGAGTATCATTTTTTGGCTTTGCGGGGAAAACTCTACCTGATCTTTGAAGAACGAGAACTTCTTATAGATACCTTTCTCCATCTTCTCGGGGGTTACGTCGTTGAGCGATACCTTCATCTTCTCGTACTTGCGATATTCGTAGTAGTCGTTGTTCTCAAGTTTTAACCCCTTTTTGTGTTCTATCACCTTACGCATAAAGTCTACTGCCGGATTGTTTCTACGGGAGTAGTGTTCGCGTCCGGGCTTCACGACCACCTCTGCCAACTGTATATCGGCAGATGCCAGCTTCACGTTTAGTTGTGTGGTACCCGGTGCAAACTTTACCTTCTTGGTGATATACCCCACGGACGCGAAGGTAAGTTCGTTCCATCCGGGATGTGATTCCACTTCATATTCGCCGTTGTCGTTGGTAACGGCACCCACGCCTTTTCCTTCGTAAGCTACGGTGATGTACATGAGCGGCTCGTTGGTGAGTGAATCGGTAACTACGCCCCGTATCTGGGCAGAGAGCGTCGCGCAGACATTCATAAAGAAGGAAAAGAGGATAATCGCTATATATTTATATTTCATACTCAATTCAAATTCAGGGCGCAAAGTTAATACTTTGCCGTGATTCAAGAACCAAATATAAATTAAAGAAATATGAGGAATGTTTAGTATAGTTGATGAGTTACTTTTTAATTGGCTTCACTCCGCCTTTCCGCCCCAACCCGAACCCTATCCGATAAAGGTCGGGCATATTGATGCGCTCGTCAGATATCTCCTCAAAGATTCCGATTCGTGCCAGCTCATCTTTTATGCCTCGCCATCCGTTCGATAGGGTTTGTGGAGAGATGCGCTTACTAAATTCTGCTTCTATCGTTTGAGGACCTTCGGGATATTTGGCGCTCCAAATATTCTTAACCTCTTCAAAAGATATTGGAACATTATTGTCTTTTAATAAGTTGCACAACAATCCTACCCATGGATAGTCCTCTGCAATTTCGTTTACTCTGATAGAAGATGCACGCCGAACACTCGTTTTTATACTACCATAGTAAAGCGGATATTTACTATTCCGATTCTCTATGGAGCTTTCCGCTGCCTCTTTAATTGCCGCTAAGAAAGAACGGGGTGATGTTTGCTTTTTCCCATCCGCCAAGTGGCTTACGACCCACACATAAGGCACGCCTCTGCGCGGGTCTGTACCCATCCACGGACCGGCTAATCTCTTAAACAATTCTCGCTGTAATTGTTCGTCGTTCTTGATCTCTTTACTAAGCATCCAAACTCCATTGTTAGGGTTCTGTGTAAGTGACTCTTTCACTACTTCTCTGTATATTTCACGAAAGAGCGTACCGTTTTCGCCATCAGCATTGCAGAGATGTTGCCATAGCAGACCATGTAGATCTTGTGGCGACCATTCAAGCGCTGTTTGGGTAGAGAGCAATTTAGAAGAATCGGGGAAGTTAGTTATGTTGCGGGAGAACTGATCTTCGCGAAGAAATATCTTAGTATATATATTGGAATAACCTTTCAAACGCACGGAAAGGGATAAGAGGGCACGCAAAAGATTGTCCATACTCTCCCAATCGTCGCTTGTTCTATCTAACGCATCAAACACAAGCAATTTGTATCGCCCCTTTTCTTTTAAGCGCATGTTAGTTTCGTAAAGCCGCTTGCTCCACTCTTCTTGATTACTTCTTATCCACGCTACGGTATTACCCCATTTATCAACAGGTATTTCATCTGTGTTGTCGAATAGGTTACGAGCCACAATAGCCTGCCAAAATTCAGATACTGCGTATTCTTTAAGCAGGTCACGGATAATCCCCGTTGTAGGGTCTGGATATTTGTCGGGTTCCGCCTTTCCCGAGAATCCGACAAACACATCGGTGAGAGAAAGATCCGGTATTTCTATACCCAAAACCTCCTGCCTGAGGTGGTCATCGGCTAACGCACTCGTCCATGTAGATTTACCTACTCCACGTGCGCCGACTACCAAACTACTATAAAGCTGCAACGACTTTTTATGAGCTGTTGGCAGATACATCTGTCCGGGAGCGGGAGGTGTTCCTGTATTGAATGGCTCTACGGGAAGTGCATCCCTCATAGCCAACAGGATGTTATGATTGCTTATTTCCATTGAATAACGTCTTTTAAAGAGGTAACAAAATCGTTGAAAGTACTCTTTATGAGACTTACGATAGCCTCTTGTTTGAATATGTCCGAGTGATTATATTGTGCATTAAAACCTCTGTTCCAATTAATAAGCCAAGGCGCGTGTGGGGCAGAGCTATCAGATATATCAAAATTGAAAGCATCCGCATCATTGGCACCGGATGGTATCTCGTCATACAGCTTCTCCGCAAACAATTTCCAGCTATGCTCCCACAGATTAGAAAGGTATTCCGTTCTTCCTGTTTCAGGAATGAGTGCGCCTACCACTTGCAGATGTTCGCGAATGTCGCTTGCCATACTGTGTTGCCGCCAATAATCAAAGAGAATCTGATAACCATTCCATGTCTGTGCGCTATCCATTGCAAAGAGGAGAAGTGTATCAGCTTGCAGGCACGTAAGACAAGCTATGGATATTTCGTCAATACCTGCTCGGGAGTCTATTAGGAGTACGTCGGGATGTATACGCTCTTCCAAATCGGCAATCAACAGGTTTAGTCTTTCATACCATGGCGTTCTTTGTTCAAACGATGCCACCTTTGGCATCCAAGCCCGTCCCAATTTCTCAACATATTCTCCTACATTTTTCCCATGAGCCGGCGCAACCCATATCTCTCCGTTTATGGATAAGTCACTCAAGGACATAATATTATCTATCACCGCATTCCCATTATCCGTCAGATCTTCTACCAACCAATCCGCAATACCATACATTGGCATTCTTTCAGTTGAAAGTAGTGAAGACGTTATACCGGGTGATTCCAAATCCATATCCAAAACCAAAACGCGCTTACCCATTTCAGCGAAAGACCAAGCGGCGGCACTTAGCGCCGTTGAACGCCCTACCCCTCCTTTTATGGAGTAAAAGACAATTCTTGGGACTGATGTTGCAACAGTATCGGTACGCTTGTTGGCATCACTCTCAAAGAGTGTCCGATCCACCACCATTACTTGCGGATAACCTTCTATCTCGAAATGGGGATTCTGTCGGATAGATTGCTCTATCGTTTCACTATCGTCATACAAGACAGGCATGACGTCTGGAACCCGCCCTTCGAGTTTTATCTTAATGGCGTCTACGATAGATTGGATATTTATATCGCCGTCCAGACTTTCATCAGCAAGGATGCGGACGTAACCATTTAAGTCTCGATTGATAATGAGACGATGTCCATTGAGCGCCACAAGTTCGGCACGCTTTTCTGCCAATACTTCTTTGATGGCAGGAATAATCTCATCGAATGTTTTCATACAGTAATCCTCCCTTCTAAAAAAGCCTGATTGATCAAAGTCTTAATCTTATTTGTTGCCTGCTGATGAACCTGTACATCCGCTTTATTAAAATCGGAACGATGTGCATAGCGGTTGTTTATATCCCAATCCGCAAAAGGGTTGGATGTGGGCAACGTATATGCAAGGGCTTTAGCTCCGGATTGATAAATAGCATATCTCGCCCAAATCTCAGGGAGATGTTTTTTATCTTTTGGAGAAGGTACGCTACGACTATCAACAGACATACCAAAAGCTTTCATGAGGGCTTTCAGCCCACATTCAGCGCTATAGCCATAGAGTTGATCTGCATTAGCTATCCGGTTTTCGCGAAACAAATATTCCGCATCTTCCAAGTGCCGCAGAAAAGCATCGTAGAAATCAGTGTTCATAATTAATCATTATTTGCCATAAAAGTATACAAAAACATTATAATAGAGAGCTTTGAATAGCCTTTTTCCATCCTCCATTTTAATTGTTGTATTCACACTGTTAGTCAATCATATATTGCGTTGCAAAGAAAACAATAATATTTGTATCTATCAAATTTTGCTTCATATCTTATATTATTTATCTTTGTCGTGTAACATTCATTTAATGAAAGACTTTGCAGCCATAGATTTTGAGATAGCCAATCCTGAGCGCACCAGTGTGTGCAGCATAGGTGTAGTGATTGTGCGCGACGGCATGATCACGGATAACTATTACAGCCTGATACACCCCGAACCGGAGTGGCATTCACGGCGATTCACCCTTATACACGGCTTAACGGCAGCAGATACCGCCTATGCCCCCATCTTTCCTGAAGTATGGAAAGAGATCGAACCTAAGATAGCCGATTTACCTTTGGTAGCACACAACAGCCCATTCGACGAGGGCTGCCTGAAGGCTGTCTTCCGCATGTATCAAATGGATTACCCCGACTATCGGTTTTATTGCACCTGCCGTGCTTCGCGCAAGGTATTCGGACGGGAGCTGCCTAATCATCAGTTGCAAACGGTGGCTGCCCGTTGCGGGTATGACTTAACGGCGCATCACAATGCGCTGGCAGATGCAGAGGCTTGCGCGTGGATTGCAAGGGAGATCTTGTAATATCCGTTCTTCATAAGTAAATGATTTTTTTTGATTATATCTATGGATAAAAGGGTATTGACAGGAGGAGTCATAGCCTGGTCGTATACTTAACCCTGTCTGGTCGTATACTTAACCTTGCCTGGTCGTATACTTAACCACGTCTGGTCGTATACTTAACTTGCCCCCCTTCAAAAGGTGTTGTGGGGCATCTAAACGAATACCGATGGCTTTTATATGGAGGCTCAGAAAAAGATTAACAGACTGTGGCGTCCGCAATCGATGACTGTGGGTAAACCCGCAGCAACATGCTCAAAGACTTGGCTAACGTGATGGCAGCGTACATGGCAGCTGGTCTCCATTCTAAGGAGAAGGATTTTTGTTCGGTCAAGATTGTGTAAAATCGTTTAGTTGATGTTATCTTTGCGGCAATAATCATCAAGTAAATCAAAATAAGCTATGAATAGAGATATACGTTGGCTTCAAAGATATGACAGCTATCATCGGGCTTGTCAGCGGGTGATGGAAGTAACAGAATCCGGCATCGCTCCCGATGCTTTATCCGAATTGGAGATGGAGGGATTAATACAACGGTTCGAATATACATTTGAACTGGCGTGGAAAGTACTGCAAGATCTGTTAAGATACAAAGGATACGAAGAATTGGCAGGTCCGAATCCGGTATTACAAAAATCTTTCGAGGATGGATGGATCGCCGACCATGATGCATGGCGAAGAATGTCGAAAGCGAGAAATGTGACCTCGCATACCTACAATGAAGGAGAAGCCTTAGGCATTGTCAAGCAAATATTTGCCGAGTATTCCAACTTGTTGCACCAATTAGATACCCGTTTGATGCAAGAAGAGGAAGTTATGCGGACGGACGGAATCATAGATTAGACGAACAGATGTACGGACTGAGCAACAATGTCATTCATGACATTTGCAGTGTCTTTCAGCGGCACAGCAATATAGAAAAGGTGATTCTCTTCGGGTCGAGAGCCAAAGGTTGCTATACCGAGGGGTCGGATATTGACTTGGCAGTTGTGGGCGCCGATTTGTCATTCAATCAGCTGATGGATATTCGCGTGCAAATAGATGATCTGGAATTGCTTTATAAGGTAGATGTGATAGACTACAACAAGAACATCGGAACTCCCATCGGCGAACATATCGACAGAGTGGGCAAACCGTTTTATCCTGCAAACTGAAACAGGGCAACTACATCTATTTTTGATGCGGTTGCCCTGTTGTTATAAGGTCTAAAGACGAAACGACCTGCCGAATTGTCTATTTGAACATCCAGTAGTCCAGATTGAACAAATCTTGCACCGCCTCGCCCATGAAGCAGAGATAGAGGTCGTGCACACCTGTGGCACCACTGATGTCACACGACGAGAGCCGATAAGTGTCGGCACTGCCGGTAGGCGTCACCTTGACGGTTCCTACCACCGGTCCCGTCGGGCTGTCGAGTCGCAACAGGATGAGTCCGCCCTGCTTGGCTGTGGCGGCGCTGACGGTGAACGTCTTCGCGCCCTGCCCGAAGTCTACGCCGCGGACGAGCAACGTTTCGCCGTTGTCCACATGGGTGACATAGATGCCGCCCTTGTCGAAAACACCGGTCTTCAAGCCGTAGCCCCATGCCATGGTTTCAGCCTCTACGCGACGGTAGGGGTTGAAGGGTTCTATTTGCTTCAGCGTCGTCTCCTTAAAGTAAGGCAGCTCTTGGATGGTGCCGTCGGCGTTGTAGTGCATCTCGGCAGCCGACACCGAGCGGCGTTCGTGGTGCTTGTAGGTGTCGATGTGCATCAGGTCGTAGTTCAGACCGAAGACATACGACTTGCCTTTATAGTCGATGATGCCGGGATGGTTGCCGCGCGTTTTGGCGGTGGGGCGCATGATGTAGCCGCGGGTCGTCCACGGACCGGTGGGGCTGTCGCTCATGGCATAGCCGATGCCTTCGGGGCAACAGGTAGAGGCAAAAGCCATGTAGTAGTGACCGTTACGCTTGTAGGTCCACGGTCCCTCCTGATAGTGTTCGGGATTCTTTGCCAGCTTGACCACCTCGCCCGAGTAGGAGATCATGTCGTCGTTCAGTTTGACGTAGTAGACGTTGGGGTTGCCCCAATACATGTATGCCTGCCCGTCGTCGTCGACAAACACCGTCGGGTCGATGTCCTCCCAATGCTCGCGTTGCCACACGAGCGGTTTGCCTATCGGGTCTTTGAACGGTCCGTAGGGTGAATCCGACACCAACACGCCGATGCCGTTGCCGTGGATGGGGCAGTACATGTAGAACTTACCGTTGCGTTCTAACACCTGCAAGGCCCATGCACCGTTGTCGCGCTCCACCCAGTCGAAGCTCTTGAGCGAAGCCACTGCGCCGTGATCTGTCCAGTTGACCATATCGGTAGAGGTATAGAGCAACCAGTCGAGCATCTTGAAGTTCCCTGCATCATCTTCGTCGTGGGTGGTATATAAATAGATAGTGTCGTTGTAAACCATCGGTGCCGGGTCGGCAGTATATTTGGTCTGAATGAGCGGATCCTGTGCCATGGCGCAGGTGGCTGTCAGGGCAAGCAGCCCCGACAGCATGAAAGAAGTTATTTTATTTCTGTTCATTTGAAATGTTATATGAAATTTAGTTTACTGTTACCTGTATCTTTTTCAAGTCCTTACTGTCCGAGCTGGTACCATAGAGCACCTCATAGTTGCCCTCCATCACGTGCATCGTGTTGGTGTCGGGGTCGAAACATTCGAAAGCCGAATAGGGTAAGTCGAGGGTCGCATTGACGCTCTTTCCGGCAGGCACTTCCACGCGCTGGAAAGCACGGAGCGACTTCTGCGGACCGTCGGCATCGGCGATGCGGCGTACGTACACCTGTACGATCTCCGTGCCTTTGCGTTTACCGGTGTTGGTGACGGGCACGGTCAACGTAGTCGACTGGTCGGCACGTATCTGTGTGTTAGCAATGTTGCCTTGTCCTACCTCGAAGGTTGTATAACTCAGTCCGTAGCCGAAGGGAAAGAGCGGGGCATCCGTCATGTAGCGGTAGGTACGTCCCTTCATAGAGTAGTCCTCGAAGTCGGGCAACTGGTCGGAGCTTTTGTAGAAGGTTACCGGCAGCTTTCCGGCGGGGTTGTAGTCGCCAAACAGCACTTCGGCAACCGCCTGTCCGCCTTCCTGTCCGCTGTACCATGCTTGCAGAATGGCTTCGCAGTTTTTCGATTCGGGTAGCAGGGCAATGGCAGATCCCGAGCAGTTGACGAAGACAATCTTCTTACCGGCATCTTTGAGCACCTGCAGGCAGCGACGCTGCGAAGCGGGCAGTTCAATGTTGGTGCGGTCGCCACCCTTGAAGCCGGGCAGAGAGATCGGCATCTCTTCGCCTTCGAGCTGTGAGGAGATACCTCCCACGAAGACCACCGTTTCGTAGCCTTTCAGTTGGGCAACGAGCAGGGCATAATCCACCGGTGTCTCTTTACCGAAATCGAAACTGAAGTTCGCGTTGGCATAGTTCATGAACTCGGTGAAGCTCACCTCTATCTTGTACGTCTTGCCTTTCTCTACCTTGATGGGCACGCGTACCGGCACCGGACGCCACGAGGAGGCGCGTTGCAGCTCTTCACCGTTGACACTGAAGGTGCAGGAGCCGATGACCGTCAGTTTTGCCACTACCTCTCCGTCTTGGGGGGCGGTGTACACCGTTTCGAACTTGGCGTTGAAGCCGCGCGGACGCGGGGCGCCCGGCTCTCTCTGTTGACGTACGGCGCTACGGGTCACAGCGGCGGTGTATTGTTCGACAGCAAGGGGAGTACCGGTCTGTTCGCGTCCATCCCAGTAGGTAGCTTTGATGCCGGGCTTGCCATCAATGCTACATTCGCTAATCAGACTGTTGATGACGTAGTCTTCCACAATGTCGCATCCCTTGATGTAGCGCACGTTCCGCTTGCCCACCTTGGCTTGGATACCTTCGAGGATGGTGGTGGTGGCAGCGGGTGTACCGTTGTAGTTGCCCCACATCATGTTCTCATCGTCGGCATTGGGACCGATGACGGCAATCTTCCCTTTCTTGAGCGGGAGGATGTTGTCGTTGTTTTGGAGCAGCGTCATGCTCTGGCGTGCCATATCGAGCGCCATCTGCTTGTGCTCTTTGCTGTTGACAACGGTCATGGGTATCTGTGCCCAAGGCACCAGCGCATTGTCGTCGAAGTTACCCAAGTCGAAGCGCTCTTTGAGCAGACGGATGACGTGGGTGTTCACCTCCTCTTCAGAGATCAATCCGCGGCGCACAGCGTCGGGCAGCGATTCGTAGGTATATCTGCCATTGGAGCACTCTACGTCGGTACCGGCAAGCACTCCCACTGCCGAGGCATGGGTGGCATCCGACGAACTCTTATGCGTCCGCCAGAAGTCGCTCACCGCGTCGCAGTCGGATACCACCATGTGTTGATAGCCCCAGTCGTCGCGCAGAATCACCTGCAACAGACGGTTGTTACCGCAGCAGGGGTCGTCGTCCAAGCGCTGATAGGCGCACATCACCTGCCGCACGTCGGCTTCCTGTACCAATGACTTGAAAGCGGGCAGGTAGGTCTCGAACAGGTCGCGCGGGCTGACGTCGGTCAGGTTGAGCGTGTGGCGGTTCCACTCCGGACCGGAGTGCACGGCATAGTGCTTGGCACACGCCAGCAGTTTGCGGTACTTGGCGTCGCGCGGTCCCTGCAAGCCGGTCACCACAGCTACGCCCATCCGCGAGGTGAGGTACGGGTCTTCGCCGTAGGTCTCCTGTCCGCGTCCCCAACGCGGGTCACGGAAGATGTTGACGTTGGGCGTCCATACCGAAAGGCTGCGGAACTTGGTGTTGTCGATGCCTTGCCGCTCACGGTCGTGATAGATGGCGCGCATCTCGTCGCTCACGGCATCGAAGATATGTAACACCAATGAATCATTAAAGGCTGCCGCCATGCCGATGGGTTCGGGGAAGACCGTGACCGGTCCCTGATTGGCGGCTCCGTGAAGCGCTTCGCTCCACCAGTTGAAGGTTTTGATGCCCAAGCGCGGAATGGCTTCCGACCGGTCGAACATCAACTTAGCTTTCTCTTCGAGTGTGAGACGTGACACCAAGTCTTTGGCGCGCTCTTCCGAACTCAAGCCGGGGTTCTGGTACGGCAGTGTCTGTCCCGATGCGGACAGGGCGATTAAAACACTGCACAACAATAAACTTTTTCTCTTCATGGTTGATATGAATTAATTTGGGTCAAAGATAGGATATTTACTGCGAAAATCTTTGCGAATATGTTACATATACTTATATGTACGTTTCATAAAAGAGCAAAAGGTTACATTTTACTACGTACAGGTTACATGAAGGTAAAATTGCCTATACTTTTAGATAAAAATCAATCAATTTTAGACAAACAACTTATATCATTGCCCGATACATAATGCGATGCTGAGCAATACTCCCCACGCTAACATGTTGCGCGAGGTTTCGCCCAGTATGCTGTTTAATGCTTTGCCGCTACGGATTTCTTGCATCTTCAGCCAGGTTTTTCCATGCAGGATGAGATATATCAGGGAGATCACCACGTAGACAGCTCCGTTCATTTTTCCGGTTATAACCAAAGCCAAAGAGAGAAGCAATACGACGACTCCGAGCATTAGATAAAGGTAACGTCCGAACGGTTCGCCCATGCGGACTACCAGCGTGCGTTTTCCGCTTAGCCGGTCTTGGTCGCGGTCGCGATAGTTGTTGATGACCAGCAGTGTGTCGATGAGCAAACCGCAAATCAGGGACAGCCACCACACGTTTCCATTCAGTGTGCAAGTTTGTACGTAATAGGTGCCCCCAACGGGTACGAATCCGAAAAACACAATCACCAACAGATCGCCCCATCCCCGATAAGAGAGGTAAGTGGTGTACAAGAAGGCAAACACGATGCACACGCCGCCCAGTGCAATCAGTTCCCAACCGCCGTAGGGAAATCGATTCAGACCGTAGAGCAGTATGCCCAATCCGGACAAACAGGCAAAGGCAAGCGCTATGGCAATGCCCGTTTTCATGGCACGAGGTGTTATCCAGCCTTGCGCGCAAGCACGTTTCGGTCCCAACCGGTCGGCACGATCACTACCTTTGAGGTAATCGAATAGGTCGTTGATGAAATTGGCAGCAACCTGCATACCGCCGGCAAAGAGTGTGCAAAGAATCGCAGGAATTACGCGCCACTGTCCGTCCGACCAGGCAAGGGCAGTGGCGCATAATACCGGAATAATGGCACCCGTCAATGTTTTGGGACGAGCTGCGAGAATCCATGCACGTATAGAGTTGGGAGGCATCTAAATCATGCTTCTTTTTCTTCTTCTTTCCCTTTTTCTTTCTCTTCCGTTTTCTCCTCAAAGTCGGTCATACCGCACGACACCAACAGGTTATACCATGATATTAGTTTTTTAATATCTGATTGATGTACGCGGTTGCGGTCAAAATCGGGTAATACTTCACCCAGATAGGCTTGCAACTCTTGGGCAGTTGCTTTCTTGGGGTCAATGGCGATGGCTGCTCCGTTCTCCTTCTTGCTGATGGTCACCAGCACCTCTTTTAAAGGCACATCATCGGCATTGGTAAACATGGCAATGTCGCCTAATGAAGTAATCTTATCGGTAGCATAAGTGGGAAACCGCTTTTTGTCGGTCAATGATTCTACTATCAGCATGTTTTTCCCTTGAGAAACAAGCTTGTATAGTCCCGGCTTACCGGAGATAGACAATATAGTCTTTAACATAGTTCGCTATTTTAAATTGTAAATTATAAAGGTTATTTGTTTGGCGGGCAAAGATACGATATATTTTGGGATAGAGTATCTATAAGTTGTAAAACCTGCGGAATAAGTGCGGTTTCTCCGTCATTATAGACAACATATTGGGCATGGCGGCGCTTTTCTTCGTCGTTCATCTGACTGCATATACGCCGTTCAATCTCTGCACGCGAAGCTCCGTCGCGTTGCATGGCACGGGTTATTCGTACCTCTTCGGGAGCATAGACCATGATAATTGCATCGACTTCGCCGGCAAATCCCGACTCGATGAGGATAGCCGATTCCATACCTACCAATGGGCAACGCTTCTGCTGTTGCTCTGCCCATTGCCGGAAATCGTTGCGTACACGCGGATGGATAATACCGTTTACTGTTTGTAAATGAGTGGGATTGCCGAACATATACGTAGCAAGGAGTTCTTTGTTTAGCAAGCTGCCTGTATAGATGTCGTTGCCTATCAGTGCGGTTAGTTCGCGTCGTATATCCGGATCGGTCAGTGTCAGGCGTCGGGCTTCAATGTCCGAGATATACATTGGGATACCCATCATGCTCAGCAAACGGGATACCATACTTTTCCCGCTACCGATGCCACCGGTAATGCCTATCCTGATGCTCATTCGGTTATCTGTTCTATGAGAAAATCTATTTGTGCGGGATGTATGCGTACATGATTCACGCCCGAGGGAACAGCACGTAGTTGCACGGTGTATTTCTCTGATTTCAGTTGCTGTAACTCTTCATAGGAGACGAGAATGTGGAAATTGCTTGCTTCTATCTGGCGAAACTTACTCAAACCTACCTGAAACGTAACACTTACCTTGGAGGGGAAAGCACGCAAGGTTTTACCGGGAGGAAAATTGGTGCCGTAGATGGGCACTTCCACGGTCTTTTCGGTGTAGATGTCGACCGGAAATACCATCTCTACTTCGTCGGGCACAAACTTCACGCCACGTGGGGCAACCAGTGATACTTTCTGTTTTAAGGTATCGCTGATGTTCAACAGTTCTACCGGTTGGGTATAGGCGGCAGTGATGGATTTCAGCACGTCGGCAGGCGCATATACCTGTACCGAATCGGGATATGAGAGTGTGTCGGATACGTAGTATTGTTTGGCAGCACTGACCGTTCCCTGCAATTTGACAGGGATATGCTTGGATGCTCCGGCAGAGTAGTAATACTCTATCGTGTCCGGTGTTATGGACAGAAGGCGGGTCGAGGCATTCAGTTGCGCAGAAAGTCGTTTCTCGAACTGTGAAGTGGGTATTCGTACATGGTTGCTCTTGCTCTTATAATCGTTGAAGTTTAGCGATATGGGATAGAGACTTTTACTTAACCAGTAATTTACCAGCACGGTACCTTTGTCTTGCACGCTGATGGTGAGATTGGTTGGCAACTCCGAGGTGATAACCACATTGTCGGGTATATCTTTCAGACGCACCGGAATATCAAATTCCGTTTCATAGTCGTTGTTCAGCGTTTGTAACAACCAAAATCCGCCGGCAATGAAGAAAAAGAATAAAAAGAGGAAGAACTCTCTGCTGCGTTGGCTAAGCAGAAAGTTCCTTGTTCTTTTTACAGCAAGTAGATAGATGCGTATTATGTTCTTTCGGTCGAATACCATCTCTTGACAACCTGCTTGTTTTATTTGGCAGCCTGACTGCTGTTGGCATCGGCAGCAGCTGCGAAGATAGAATTCTTATCTATTCTAATCTTTACGTTCGATGCGATTTCGAGAATGATATCGCTATCGTTGATCTCCTTGATAATGCCATGTACACCGCCGGCAGTAATCACTTTCTGATTGACTTGAAGTGACTTGCGGAAATTGGCAATTTCTTTTTGTTTCTTGTTCTGCGGACGAATCATGAAGAAGTACATGATGGCGAACATGGCAATCAGCAATATCCACATAAAATTGCCGTTTCCCATTCCTGCAGGAGCGCCAGCTTGCAGAAGTACAGTCATTACGTTCATAATGTTTTTAGTTTTTTAGGGGAATGATTTTCTTGATTTATGGTCTCGGGGGAGTGACTAGTTCTTGGTCAGTCTGCCCTCTTTCTTTAATAGGTTGACAATGCCATCCAACGTTCCATTGACGAAGCTTCCGCTTTTCAGCGTGCTGTATACTTTGGCTACATCAACATACTCATTAAGGGATACACTGGTGGGTATATTCGGAAAGCTCAATATTTCAGCCAATGCACATTGCATAATGACTACATCCATAAAAGCAATGCGATCAAAATCCCAATTACGGGTATTCTCGCTGATGAGATGTCGGTAGTAGTCTCCGTTCAAAATGGAGCGTCTGAAGAGGCGACGGGCAAACTCTTTGTCTTCGTCGTCCTTGAACTCCGGAAGCAATTCTTGGTTGATGCCGTTCTTTTCATCAAAGCGCTTGATGGTTTTCAACACAAATGTGTCTACGATCTCTTTGTCGTCGTTCCAATACAGACTCATGTCTTCAAGCAATGTGTCAAGTTCTTCGTTATTAAAAACAAACGTTTTATAGAGTTTACGCCACAACTCTCTGTCGGCTTCGTAGCTCGTTTCGGGCGTTGCCATATAATCCTTATATATATCGGAATCGGCTATCTTCTCGAACAGACCTTTCACAAAATCCTCGTCGTTGTTCCACGAGCGCTTCTGTGTGGTGGTAAATTCCTTTAACTGTTTATTCACTTCCAACTGAGCTGCGAATCGGTTTTCTACAAATTTCATGTTGGGATGCAACTCTTCCAAAGTCGGAGAATGCTTCGCCTTAGCCGCATCAAGGCGTCTTTGCGCATAATTCGTCAAAGCTATTATCAGCATTAGCAAGAAATTATAGAGATCGTATGCTTTAGACAAACTAAAGAATAGTTCTTTTTCTGCTGAATCTAAATTTTTACTTCCATTCTGATAATAAGCATATACTATTTGTATAATCTTAAGGCGAATAAGAACTCTGTTAATCATAAGTTTAAAAATACTGTTGTTTCACGAGTTGCAAAAGTAGGTATTTTTAGTTTCCCTCAACAAATAAATCACATTTTTTAATGAAGATATTGATTAATCTTTGTTTTTTCTTGGGTAACTCAAAAAAAAACATCACTTTTGACGGCTATAAGTGGAACTTGAAGTGAAATGAAATAAACAAAGAATGATGGAAGACCTGATTTTTTCAAAGTCCGTAAAGGCAGGAAAACGCATCTATTATTTAGATGTGAAAAAGAACAGAAAAGATGATTTGTTCCTCACCATTACTGAAAGCAAGAAGATTGTAGTGGGCGAAGGGGATAACGTGCAAATAAGCTTCGAGAAGCATAAAATATTCCTGTATCAGGAAGACTTCGAGAAGTTTATGAATGGCTTAAAAGAGGCTATGGCAGTAGTGGGATACGATCGGGGATCGTCTGTCGAGGCTACCGGCGCCGAGAAAGTACAACGTCGCAGACCGGAAGATATCGACGAAATCAATATTAATATTGATTTTGAAGAGGAAACTCTTTGATGCCTCAAAAAGAAGTTGTACTTTTGCGCCGCTTTTTTGCAACACCGGGCGGTTGTACCGCATGTGTGATGGTGAATTAAGCAACAGACAACTTAATTTAGAGTAACACAAAAAGTTTTTTGAAATGAAAACAATTGAAGTAAAAGGAACAGCAAGAACCATTGCTGAACGTTCTTCGGAACAGGCAAGAGCCTTGAAAGCCATCCGTAAGAATCACGGAGTACCCTGCGTACTTTATGGTGGAGAAGAGAATCTTCACTTTACCGTATCCGTTGAAGAATTGCGCGGATTGGTTTATACCCCTCACATCTATGTGGTAGATTTGAATATTGATGGCAAGATTACCAAGGCTATTATGAAAGATATTCAGTTCCATCCTGTAAAAGATGCTATTCTGCATGTCGACTTCTATCAGATTAATGAGAACAATCCTATTGTGATGGAGGTTCCGGTACAGATGGAAGGTTTGGCAGAAGGTGTGAAAGCCGGCGGTAAGCTGGTGTTGCAGATTCGCAAATTGAAGGTGAAAGCGTTGTATAACGTGATCCCCGAGAGATTGATTATCAATGTAGCACACTTGGGATTGGGTAAGACCGTCAAAGTGGGCGAATTGAAGTACGAAGGCTTGGAATTGATGAATGCAAAAGAGGCAGTAGTTTGCGCCGTGAAACTGACACGTGCCGCCAGAGGTGCCGCTGCTGCAGCAGGCAACTAATTGCTTCTTAGGATAACGAATAAACCAATAGTAGTTAGACGCAAATTAACGCAGGTTAGCGCAAATGGTATCAGTTTGCGAATAAGTGCGTTAATTTGCGCCTTTTTTATGAGATCTATCGGTAGATAGATCCGCTCTTATACGATCGCATCATGAAATATCTAATAGTTGGATTGGGAAATATCGGACAAGAGTATCATGAAACCCGTCATAACATTGGGTTCATGGTAGTAGACGGGATAGCCAAAGAGGCAGGGATCTCCTTTACCGACCGACGTTACGGATTTACGGCTACTCTTTCAATAAAAGGCAGACAACTGATTCTGCTGAAACCCTCTACATATATGAACTTGAGCGGAAACGCCGTGCGTTATTATCTGCAAAAAGAAAATATTCCTCTTGAACAGATGTTGATCGTGGTAGACGACATCGCCCTCCCATTAGGCACGTTGCGTTTGAAATCCAAGGGAAGCGATGCCGGACATAACGGCTTGCGACATATAGCCCAAACATTGGGAACCCAAGAATATGCACGTTTGCGTTTTGGCATCGGCAATAACTTCCCGAGAGGCGGACAAATCGATTACGTGTTGGGGCATTTCAGTGAAGAAGAACGAAGCGTACTGCCCGAACGGTTAAAAATGGCAAGTGAGATAGTAAAAAGCTTCTGTCTGGCAGGTATCGATATAACAATGAATCAATATAATAAAAGGTAAGACATGAGTGAGGCAAGAATTGATAAATGGATGTGGGCAGCGCGTATATTCAAAACCCGTACAATTGCTGCCGAAGCCTGCAAGAAGGGGCGTATCTACATCAACGGAGCATTGGCAAAACCATCGCGCATGGTAAAGCCTGAAGATGTGATTCAGGTTCGTAAACCTCCTGTAACCTATTCGTTTAAGGTGTTGCAAGCCATAGAGAAGCGGGTGGGGGCTAAGTTAGTGTCCGAAGTCATGCAAAACGTCACTCCTCCCGAACAATACGAACTGCTGGAACTGAGCAAGGTCAGTGGTTTTGTCGACCGCGCTAAAGGTACCGGACGCCCCACTAAGAAAGACCGTCGTACCTTGGAAGAGTTTACCGAACCCGAATTTATGGATGATTTTGATTTTGATTTCGATTCCTACTAACACATGACATCTTTATGAATGAGAAAAGAATTAAATGGGGATTTATCGGTTGCGGCGATGTTACCCGACAAAAGAGCGGTCCTGCCTTTCAAAAGGTAGAAGGCTCTGAAGTGGTGGCAGTGATGAGCCGCCATATAGACAAAGCCCGTTCGTATGCCTGTGAAAGAGGCATCCCCCGTTGGTATGACGATGCTCAGGAATTGGTCGACGACCGCGACGTAAACGCCGTGTACATTGCCACCCCTCCTTCATCGCACGCTACGTATGCCATCATGGCAATGAAAGCCGGTAAGCCTGTCTACATAGAAAAGCCGATGGCTGTAACTTATGAAGAGTGTTGTCGCATCAATCGTATTGCCGAAGAGTGTGGCGTACCCTGCTTTGTTGCCTACTATCGGCGGTATCAGCCCTATTTCATAAAAGTCAAAGAACTGATAGATACCGGCGCTATTGGTAAAATCATCAACGTACAAGTACGATTTGCGCAACCGCCCAGCCAGCTCAATTACGATAAACAAAACTTGCCTTGGCGTTTACAACCCGACATCTCGGGAGGAGGGTACTTTTATGATTTGGCACCTCATCAAATAGACTTGTTACAGGATATGTTCGGGTGTATACTCGAGGCAAAGGGCTACAAAAGTAACCGTGGCGGACTTTATACTGTCGAAGATACTCTGAGTGCCTGCTTCCGATTCGAGAACGGACTGGTGGGAAGCGGTTCGTGGTGCTTTGTTGCACATAAATCGGCACAAGAAGATCGCATTAAAATTATTGGCGACCGTGGCATGATCTGCTTCTCTGTCTTTACCTACGAACCCATAGCCCTGCATACTGCGCAAGGGTGCGAAGAAATCACTATCGAACGTCCGGAGCATGTGCAACAACCGCTTATTCAGGCTGTTGTCGACCACTTACAAGGTAAATCGATCTGTCAGTGCGACGGCACCAGCGCTACCCTCACAAACTGGGTAATGGATAAGATTCTGAATAAAATATGAAAAAGAGAACATCTTATAAGCTGCGTTCCGAAAATAATCTGTAAGTTTGCCCGAAAATAGCAAAGCATAGACAATGAACATTCCTGTTATATTTCACTTTTTGGAAGAGGTGACAGCGCATAACAACCGCGAGTGGTTTAAGGCCAACAAGGAGATCTACGAAGAGGCTCGCAATGAGTTCGATAAAATACTCGCACTTGTCATTGCCCGCATTTCGCTGTTCGATGAAACCATTCGTGGCGTACAGCCCAAAGATTGTACGTATCGCATCTATCGCGATACCCGCTTCTCGCAAGACAAAACCCCGTATAAAACTCATTTTGGCGGTTATATCAACGCTCATGGAAAGAAATCCGACCATTGCGGATATTACTTTCACATAGAACAGGGCAACAGCATGCTTGCCGGAGGTAGCTACTGCTTGCCGCCCAACATATTGAAAGCTGTGCGTCAAGCCATATACGACAATATGGATGAGTATCGCAGCATTGTGGAAGATGAGGCATTCAAGCGCTACTTTACAGTAGGCGAAGAGTTCCTGAAAACCACTCCCAAAGGATTCCCGCGAGATTACGAATATGCGCATTATCTGAAATGTAAGCAATACACCTGCTACCACCCATTGCCGGATAATTTCTTCTTGCGAACCGATTGGCCGGATTACGTAGAAGATGCCTTTAAACAGATGAAGCGTTTTGCCGACTTCTTAAACTATACCATCGACGACTTTGAATGAATTATCAACCATTTAATAATTTAGGAGTATGATTTTAGATTGCTTAGAGAATCTGGAGCACTACGTTGCTCTTCATCCGTTGTCCCCATCGCTGGTAGACTTCATCAAGAAGACCGACCTCTATCGTGTACGCAAGTTGGTAATCAAAGTAAGAGTATAATAAGTGAAAGCTTCGATCATGAAAGAAAAGCTAACTCTCATAAAGAACGACCGCTGGTTAGAGCCATACAGCGATGCCATTGACGGTCGACACCAACATGCGTTGGATAAGGAAAGCGCATTGACACGCAACGGCGAACAGTCACTGTCCGATTTTGCCTCCGGATATCTCTACTTCGGACTGCATCGCGCCGACAATGGATGGAGTTTTCGCGAATGGGCACCCCATGCTACGCAAATCTATCTGATAGGTACCTTCAATAACTGGCGCGAAGAATCTGCCTACCGGCTAACGCGGATAAACAATGGGAACTGGGAGGTGCGATTGCCGGTTGATGCCATACATCATGGCGATTTATATAAACTCATGATATATTGGGATGGCGGTCGCGGCGAGCGCATACCGGCATGGGCTACCCGTGTGGTGCAGGATGAACAGACTCAAATATTTAGCGCACAGGTGTGGGAGCCGACTACTCCTTACCGTATAAGGAAACACACTTTTCGTCCGCATACCGATCCGTTACTCATTTATGAGTGCCACATCGGCATGGCGCAACAAGCCGAGAAGGTGGGAACGTATCGCGAATTTCGCGAGTTGATACTTCCCCGCATTGTCAGAGACGGTTATAACTGCATTCAGATCATGGCTATACAGGAACACCCCTATTATGGCAGCTTCGGATATCATGTATCCAGCTTCTTTGCAGCTTCGTCGCGTTTCGGCACGCCCGACGAGTTGAAAGAGCTGATCGATGCGGCTCACGGGCTGGGATTGGCTGTTATCATGGACATCGTTCATTCGCATGCAGTGAAAAATGAGGTAGAAGGATTGGGCAACTTTGCCGGCGACCCTAATCAATACTTCTATGCGGGCAGCCGTCGCAAACACCCTGCATGGGATTCGCTCTGCTTTGACTATGGAAAGAACGAAGTATTGCACTTCTTACTGTCCAACTGCAAATACTGGCTGGAAGAGTACGGCTTCGACGGCTTCCGCTTCGACGGTGTGACCTCCATGCTCTATTACAGTCACGGATTGGGAGAGGCGTTCGTGAACTATGCCGACTATTTTAACGGTCATCAGGACGACAATGCCATCTGCTACCTGACATTAGCCAACAAGCTTATCCACGAAGTCAACCCTTATGCCGTTACGATTGCCGAAGAGGTATCGGGTATGCCCGGATTGGCTGCCAAGATTGCCGATGGCGGCTATGGTTTCGACTACCGGATGGCAATGAACATCCCCGATTATTGGATTAAAACCATCAAAGAGAGAATCGATGAAGACTGGAAACCCTCTTCCATATTTTGGGAGGTGACCAACCGACGCGTTGACGAAAAAAACATATCGTACACCGAAAGTCATGACCAGGCATTGGTAGGCGACAAAACCATCATCTTCCGGCTGATTGATGCCGACATGTACTGGCACATGCAGAAAGGCGATGAAAACTATGTCGTGCATCGCGGCATTGCTTTGCACAAGATGATCAGGCTGATTACAGCAACGACTATCAACGGCGGCTATCTCAACTTCATGGGCAATGAGTTCGGACATCCCGAATGGATAGATTTCCCGCGCGAGGGCAACGGATGGTCGTGCAAGTACGCCCGCCGGCAGTGGGATTTGGTCGATAACCAGCAACTTGCCTATCATTACTTGGGCGATTTCGACCGCAAGATGCTCGCTACCATCAAGCAAGTGAAGGGCTTTCAGCAGCAGCCCATTCAAGAGATATGGCACAATGACAGCGACCAGATATTGGCATACATGCGTAGTAATCAATTGTTCGTATTTAACTTTAATCCCAAGCAATCGTTTACCGATTATGGCTTTTTGGTTCCTCCCGGCACCTATCAGGTGTTGCTGAATACCGACAATCCGGCTTATGGCGGTTATGGATTCTCCGACGATACGTTGAAGCATTTCACATTACCCGATGCGCTCTATGCCAGCGAGAAGAAAGAGTGGTTAAAACTGTATATTCCTGCCCGTACCGCAGTAGTGTTGGAAAAAGTGGAATAAGTTTTGCGCATTTCACCGAAAAACGTATCTTTGCGCCGCAATTAAAAGATGGTTCCGTAGCTCAGCTGGATAGAGCAACAGCCTTCTAAGCTGTGGGTCGAGCGTTCGAATCGCTCCGGAATCACTGAATCAAAAACAGCTAATATAATGAAAACAGTAGGTGAAATAACGAAAATCAAGACTGTCATTCTGTTCATCTTGAAAGAATGTGGCGGGAAACAAGACTTTATTAGTCTGGTGAAGAAGATGTATTTTTCCCAGCAGCAATATCTTGTTGAGTATGGCCGTCCTATCTATCAAGACACTTTCCGTGCCAAACGTTTTGGTCCTGTTCCTGTCTTTACATATAAGGCTCTTGGCTCTGTTGGTGATAGTAGCATAAAAGATATAGATGATTTCAGAAAATCTTTCGGAGTCACTATTGAGAATGGGGTTAGATACATATCGGCAAATGAGGATCCGGACATGGATATGCTTGCCAACGCCGAGGTGGCGACGATAAAAGATGTGATAATACAGACAAGCGGAAAATCTGCCCGGTCTCTTTCTGAAAAATCTCACGATGAGGCTTGGGTGTTGGCGAGTGAACGTGCCAAAGATGATCCGACAGATGATTATATGTCATTGGTAAGTATTGCGCGTGCCGGTGGTGCTAAGAAGAGTATGATAAACTATATTCGCCAAGTGCAGACTTTCAGCTCTTTCTGCAAATCATGAAAGAAGATTTGAAAGATCAACTATCCAAGTTAGATATAGTAAATAACAACAATGTTCCTGTTACCGGAAAGAAAAATAGGCGTTTTCAGTTGGTGCAGGAAGAAAATATAGAGAGGGGTTCTGTTATCTATCTGCCTCTTTCGGGATCTGATGGCTTAGTCTTGGCTAACGGATATAGAACACGAAACAAATTCGTCGTTATTATTGGAGTAATGGATGAAGAATACATTGTGGGAGCTTTGCTTATAAACTCATCATCCGGAAAGTTCACCAATGAAAAACTAAGGAATTGCCAATATCCTATGCGTAAGGAGAGTTACGCTTCTTTTTTGGATTACACGAGTTGGTTAGATTGCAGTATGTTGTTTCAAATACCAAAGCATAAGATTCTTTTAGGTGAATATTGCGGTAAGCTTACTTCGGAGGATTTGATGCTTGTAATGGAGTGTTTAAGAAGAACAGATACAATCTCGATAAATGTTAAAAAGGCATTTAGAATATCGGATATTTAGATTTTGTTTCTGAAATATTTCACTAAACAAATAGTCCGATTCAATAGACTTAGGAACAGATCATGATGTCGAAATAAGCAAGCATATACTGCGAACTTAGATGCTTAAAGCAGAAAAAAGGCTGGAAAGTGACGAATTTGAAAGAATTACTTTGAAAACTGATAGACATATTCAAAAACTACATATCTTTGCCAACAGTAAGGATGAATTTAGCAAGTAATTATACCTAATATGAATAATGATGAGCTACAATCTAAAACAATAGATTTCCTCCGTTTTCCACTCATGGTGTGCGTTGTGTTTGTTCATGCGCATCTCAAGGGGAGGATTGCGAATGGAGTGGATTTGCATGACAGTAATACTCTCCCCATATATCAACACGTATCATACTTCTTTTCACATATAGTATCAGATATGGCTGTCCCTCTCTTCTTTTTCATTTCAGGCTTCTTGTTTTTTTATAGTGTGGATACCTTTTCTAAAGCAACCTATAAAAGGAAACTATCTAAACGGGTGTCCACCTTACTTGTTCCCTATATTATTTGGAATCTGATAGCCATGCTTATTCTTTTTATGTCTCAAACATTCCTTTCTGGTTTAAATTCCGGAATGTCAAAACCCATAATAGATTATACTCTCGGAGACTTTTTACATGCATTTTGGGATATTCGAGGAGGGGTAGTCCCTATTTACGAACCTTTTTGGTACATACGTGATTTAATGGTGATGGCTTTATTCTCTCCTATTGTCTTTTATGTAGTAAAAAGAACGAAATATTATGCTGCGCTATTGTTTGGATTTATGTGGATTTTGCACTTGAATATTCCTATTACCGGGTTAGAAAGCTCCTCTATCTTCTTTTTTATGACTGGTTCTTATTATAGTATTCATCATAAAAATTTCGTTGACATTTTGGCTCCATATCAGAGAGCGTCCATTGCTGCGTATATTGTAATGGTCACCATTGGACTCTGTTTCATGGAACAAGCATGGATGCCCTATTGGCATCACATTTGCTTACTTTTTGGGATGATAGCAGTAATTACGACGACAGCGCAGTTTGTCTCGAAAGGTAAATGGAAAGCAAATTCATTTTTGAATAATAGCTCTTTCTTCCTTTATGGCTTACATATGTACCTTATTACATTTGCTCATAAAATCCTGATAAGAACAATGAATCCACATAGTGAACTCTCTCTATTAGGTATATATTTTCTTACTCCTCTTCTCGTTATTGCCTTATGTCTATCACTTTATTGGTTATTACACAAATATCTCCCAAAAACTGTAACCATTATGTGTGGCGGGCGTTCATAAGATTGTATTGGAAAAAATGAATAGAAAGTCACAAAATACGATCAAAGTTGTTTGAATACTATATATCTTTTCCAAAAGTAAGGATAAATTAAGCAAGTAATTATGAAGAACAGATATTTTATTATCACCAGTTTGCAGTCATGGGATATTGAGATTGGTAGTACCATCAAGAACACAGCTCTTGAGCTTTCAAAGCAGAACAGGGTGCTTTACATCAATCCGCCCATGGACTTTGCTACACGTTTGCGTGCGCTATTTCATCGCAAAGATTCCGTTTCTCCAGCGTTTAAGCGTCGCATGGAAGTGTTGCGCGGCGATGCCGACCCCATACGCACTATCAATCACAACTTGTGGGTGGTTGATTGTCCGTTTGTGTTGCTGTCGGTAAGCAAACTACCTGCTTGGCTGTTCGATACGTTCAACAGGCGCAATAACCGAAAAATTGGGCGATTGATTGTGAAAGAGGCTGTCACCTTGGGATTTAAGAACTACATTCATCTGATTGATACGGATATTTTCCGAAGCAGGTATCTGAAGGAGTTTATTCGTCCGGCGGTGTCGGTGTATTATAGGAGAACGGATGTGTTACGCACTCCTTATTGGCAGAAATACGGACGGAGAGTGGAACAGGTCGTAATACAGCAATCAGATGTTATGATTGTTGCCGCAAAATCAGATATTGAACAATTTCGTCCATACAACTCAAATATACATCTATCCCATGTGGATGCCAATACCGGTATTTGTAACGACATATATAGCTCTATAGCGAGCATATAAAATCCATCTAAGTAACAGCAATGAAGCAAAATTTCGTTATAACAAGTTTGCAATCATGGGATATGTTGATTGGAGGCAATGCCAAAAACATTGCCCTTGAATTGTCATTGCATCATCGTGTACTTTACGTAAATCAACCAACCACACAGTCGGAGAAGAAAACACATATTCAACAAGTAAATGAGAATTTGTGGGTTTTGTATCCACACTTCCGTCCTCTTCCAATCAACAAATTGCCCTCCGGATTCTTCTTTAACGCAGCAAATTGGTATAACAATCTCCGCATATTTGCACAGGTAAATAAAGCCATAGAACAGCTAAGTTTCTACCATTGTATTCATTTTTGCGACAATGATATTTATCGCAGTTTTTATGCACGTGAATTGCTTCATGCTGAACTCTTTATTTACTATCGACGAGATAACCTGCATCCGATGTCGTATTGGTCTCGTCATATTAAACAAATGGAACCGGGTATCATTCGTAAAAGTGATTTGGTCATGTGTAATTCTGCTGAGCTGACAGAGTATCCTTCGTTATACAAAGATGCGGATAAGGTGTTTGATATTGGCCAAGGAGTAGACCTGTCATTATATCAAGCAACGGAATTTCATTCGATTCCGGATGACTGCCGAACTCTCACACATCCTATCGTAGGGTATACCGGCGCCATCTTATCGACCCGATTAGATGCAACTCTGCTATACAATTTAGCTGATAGTCGCCCTCAATATACCTTTCTGCTGGTCGGACCGGAAGATGACGTATTCCGCAACCATCCCTTACATACATTACCAAATGTCGTTTTTACCGGTGTCCGACCGATGGAACAAATGCCAAACTACATTTCCGTTATGGATGTGTGCCTCAATCCGCAACTTGTTAATGAGCTAACAATAGGCAATTACCCCCGAAAGGTCGATGAGTATTTAGCCATGGGAAAACCCGTTGTCGCTACAAGTACCCGCACTATGCGCGATATCTTTGTGGCGCAGACCCATCTTGCAACCAACCTTGATGAATGGTTGGCTGCCATAGATAAACTTGTTAAGGAAATCGGAGGTAAGAAGTTGATCTCCGAAAGAATCGCTTTTGCACATGCACACGGTTGGGAACATTGCGTAAGGAAGATCTGTGCTATTGTAGAAAATTATCTAAACAAAATGACACCTCAATAATTAAAAACAGATGAAGACCTTTTTGAAAAAAGTACTCCCGAAATGGATGAGAGAGTTTATTCTCAGAATCATTCACGCCATCAAAGGCATGCGTTATCCAGGCAGTAAAGTATTGTGTACTTGTTGTGGACGACGATTTGGTAAATTCGTTGATCAATACCCTGGAAAGCACCAATCGGATATTCGCTGGGCGGGGAATAGCGAAAGCGTATTTTGTCCATATTGTGAATCTGCAGCCAGACATCGCATAGCTTGCCATTGGCTGGAACTACATATGCCTTTTCTAAATAGAGATTGTAGAATATTGATGGTTGGTGCTGAATGGAGTATTGAAAACTATTTTTATAAGAAAGGATACAAAAATGTAACTACAATAGATTTATATGATCCGGCTGCGGATGTATTATGTGATATTCAAAAAACACAGTTCGCTGATAATAGTATGGATATCATCACATGTAATCATGTGCTGGAACATGTTTCTGATTACAAAATGGCCTTACGTGAAATGCATCGAATTATGTCCCATAGGGGGATACTCGAACTTAGCGTACCTACGGATTATAATCTATCAACGACGTATGAAGATGCAAATATTATCTCAAAAACAGATAGATTAATCCATTTTGGTCAAGAGGATCATTTGCGAATATTTGGTAGAGATTTTAAGCAACAGGTTGAGTTGTGTGGATTTATTGTGGAAGTAGTTGCTGGGAATAATGTGCCGAAAGAGATTCGCCCTATTGTACATGGATATGATTACAATGATAACCATGTGTATTTTTGCAGAAAAATTCTTAATTAATCAAGATGTATTAGCCATTATGAAACTATTTGTTGTCGCTCGTTGGAATAGAAAAGATATTCGCCGCACTTGGTCGGGAACGGGTTATTCTCTACTGGAAGGATTGTACGCCCACTTTCAGGTGGAACGTATTTCGCTGATCGATTCCCGTTGGTATCGTTACTTACAAATAGCCCGTCGACTGGGAATAGAATGGCTGTCGAAGCCATTAGAAGAAATACAAAACCGGAAGCTACAACACGACATTCGCACTTCTCCACAAACCCCGGTTTTGATGATTAGCGGAGTGTTCCGCCTGCAAAATCCGGCTTACTCTTTTGTGGATAATGCATGGATCGTCTCTACACTATTACGCTCAACGCAAGCCAAAAAGAACGGATATTTCGATCACTTTTTCAGTTACTCTTCTTCCGAGATACGCTATCACATAGAACGCCAATACAACGTCTTTCAGCACAGCAAGCGTATCTTTCTCATGGGGCATTGGCTGGCAGAATATCTAAAAAACTGTTATCCGGAATTAGCGTCCAAATTTGTCCCGATAGGTGGCGGCTGTCACGTACATCCCAACACTTCGAGTTCTGTACGAAAAGGCAATAAACTATTGTTCGTAGGAAAAGCTTTTTACCGAAAGGGAGGTGACTTGGTGATGGAGGCTTTCCGCCTGCTTAGAGAACAGTATAGACCGGATGCGGAACTCATCATAGTCGGACCCGCAAAACGCCCTCACGGGTGCGATGCAGCAGGTATTACTTTTTTAGGAGAAGTCTCTTTCGAACAGGTAGGCATCTTGATGCAACAGTGCGACGTCTTTTGCATGCCTTCACGATTTGAATCCTACGGGTTGGTCTTCGCTGAAGCCTTATTAAGCGGTATGCCCTGCATTGGGCGAAATGCTTTCGAGATGCCCTATTTTATAGAAAGAGGGGTAACCGGCGAACTCATTGAGGACGATAATCATCAAGAACTGGCTGCTATTATGGCAAAAGTTCTAAGCAATGAAGAAATGAAACGAAATGTTTCGGCACGCTACAACGATTACCGAGAACGATACAGTTGGGAGCGTGTCTGTGGGGAAATAGCACAAACCATACAGGCGGACATGGAAGAGGAAGTAGAGCAACAACAAAGTGGTAAGGTGTCGGTCATCACCATCAACTATAACGGATGGAGAGATACGTGCGAATTGATTGAGAGCATGTTGAATTGCGAGACTTATCCAGATTATGAAATTATTGTTGTTGATAATGCGTCATCGGGCGACGACGTTCTTCAGTTGGAAACTCGTAACTATCCACACGTACGCGTGATACACAGTCGGATAAACTTAGGTTTCGCAGGTGGAAACAACCTTGGGTTGCTGCATGCACGAGGTGAATGGATTCTGTTTCTCAATAATGACATGTTGATACGCCAAACCATTTTGTCCCCTTTGGTCGTATCTCTGCAACAGGAAAAGGGAGCAGCAGGCGTTTCTCCTATGATACGTTATCTCTACCATCCGGACAAGATACAGTATTACGGCTACAAAGAGCTATCGCCTATATCAGTGAGAAGACGCACCGATTACTTCGATCCGCAACGAATGGATGAGTATCTGACTTCTCAAGACATCGAAATACTGCACGGCGGAGCCATGATGTTTCGACGGGAAGCTATCCGAAAGGTGGGCGAAATGACCGAGGTCTATTTCCTCTTCTACGAAGAGTTTGACTGGTGTCCCCGTTTTCGCAAAGCTGGCTACACGCTACGTT
Organism: Prevotellaceae bacterium; assembly: GCA_031262085.1. Lineage (GTDB taxonomy): Bacteria > Bacteroidota > Bacteroidia > Bacteroidales > Bacteroidaceae > Bacteroides. The sequence goes on along the minus strand of JAISIN010000025.1, from coordinate 40,971 downwards.
ACGAACCCGAAGCCGTTGTCTATCACAAGGAGAGTGCTACCATCACGCCACTTTCCTACCTTCGTGAATACTACCTCACCAGAGGTCGGATGATTTACACGCGACGCAACAGTCGCACGCCGTGGCTACGTTTTCTCTCCTGTCTATACCTGATAGGTGTATCTGCCCCCAATAAAACGCAACGATATGCCCGCGAAGGTAATTGGCACATGATACCGGCTGTATGGAAAGGAGCATGTGTCGGACTGTTTGCCCGCACACATGATGTGCAGGAAAACTTATTTCCCTAAGCACTCTCATACTAAGCAATAGGGAGCGTACAACATAGAGTTCGTCTTTTATTCATTGTTTATGGTGAAATCCAACCCAGCGTCGGATATTTTGCTGTAACCTTAAGGTTATTGCTATTTGAATAAGTCCAACTTTGCATTTTGTCGGAAGAGCAAAAAACATGCGTAACATATGATACATAAGTGATTTTCCACCTATGTAATTATTCAGCGGAAGCGTAAGAGGCGGATTTAAAGCGATCATTTGTAGTTCTCTTTGCAAATCCTTGGTAAGCGACGAGGATGTTCCTATCCGATAAGCATGATATGCACTCATCTTCATTATATCTATTAGAAGACCCCGATAGAAAGAACAGCCAGCCAATGGACGAATATAGGCGCTCTTGAGTTGTTCGATGTCTATGTATTGCCGGGCTATAACTTCGGAATATCCCTTTGCGGCAGACAATCCCGAAACGGATTTGGGATTGGTTGTATAAAATAATGTGCAATCGGGGATTAATCGGCATGATGAAGCATTAATAATGACTTGATAAGTAAACCACGGATCTTCATTAAAGTGTCCCACTTTACATCGAATATTATATTTTTGAAGGAAACTAACATCATAGAGCTTATTCCATGCCGCCACATATATCTCATGCTTTTGTGCGTAACGATAACGGGCTACCGGATGATTGATGCCTTCTACCAACTTATCTTCTTTATATTGCCATCCTCCATATTGTTTGCTGTCCATATTAATCTGCACAAACGATGCCGCCACGAAATCAACCGGATGCTCTTGCATTTTGTTATACAAAAGTTCAAGACAGTTTGGCACTATCACATCATCACAATCCATAGTGAATAAATACTTCCCTGTCGTATTGTCGAGAATCGCATTACGAGCTGCGCCAATCCCTTGATTTTGTTTTTGGTCGATGATACGTACTGCAGATTTGCGCGGGTGTTCTGAAACAACCCGACGAACCACATCCATACTGTTACCTTTGTCGTCGACAAAGATATACTCAATATTAGTATACGTTTGATTGAGCACAGACAGAAGGGTTTGTTCAATCAAATCCCGTGCATTGTAAATAGGAATGCCTAAAGTTATCTTATCTTTCATTCCCATTCTTTTTTATTGTTAATAATTCGTCGAACAAATCTTCCCATTGTTTGCCTATTTGCTCTATGCGATATTTTTGAGCTTTCATGCGTGCATTTCGCCCCATCTCAATTCGTTGCTCTTCATGTTCGATGAGCCAATTCAACTTATCTGCCAAATCAGCAATATCATCAACCTCAACAAGAAAGCCATCTTTTTTGTCTGAGATTATATCTTTAGGACCACATGGGCAGGCAAATGATACAACCGGAAGACCGCATGACATGGCTTCCACAATAACCACGCCAAATCCCTCAAAATTAGAGCTCAATACAAAAATCGAACTTCCCAAATATTCGGGTACGATGTTTGATGTAGAGTGCTCTAAGAAGCAAGTAGTTTTTAATTGTAAACTCTCTACTTGTGCTTGCATCTTTTCTCTTAACCATCCATCCCCATAGATGTGTAGCTCCCAATCGGGATGTTTATCGGATACATCGTGCCATGCGGCTATTAGTTTGTCAAAGCCTTTTTGGGGGAAATAGCGTCCGGCGGCAATTACTCGTTTGGCTGTACAGTCGGATGTCTCTTCCGGGAAGAACGATACAGGGTTTGGAATGACGGTGACATTTTTCAATTCTGTCCAGCTATTAGCATCTTCATGGGTAAGAACGACAAGTTTAGATAATTTGCCCAGTTCTTTTGTGCGTTGACGTTGTAAATAGGAAGACACAAACGTAGGCATCCAGCGAGGCGTTACAAATGAAATATAATGCGCTTTATCAATGTGTGTCTCCGCTATTTTTATGCTACCATCAGTCAAATGATTGATAAAGTTGATGTCACGTCTGGATACACAGACCGTTATGCATGGTTTAATCCGGTGTAAACAATCGTTCAATGATTGCTTAAATTTCGCCATTTTCTTTTTGTATATAGAGTAGCGAAAGAAAAATGGATAGAGACCTATCTCTTCAAAGCCAATGTCCAATCGATACACCTTAATCGATGCATTCAATGGATAATAAGGTTCTTTGTCTGTCCTATCGGTAATGATGATATATACATCATATCCATGCGTGGACAGATAATTCGCTTTTTCCGTCAATACGCGCTCCATTCCGCCGCAATTATGCAGTGAGGGTATGCTATACACTATTCTTCTATTATTCATTGCAGTTTTTTAATTATATGTTTTTTGTATAAAGCAATAATGGTGTCCCATTCGGGAAATCTACACAGATAAGTCAGCAACAAATAGGAAAGTAACCCTATCGGAATGCCGAAAATAAGTTTCCATTCCATTGACGTAATGTGATAAGTGCTTCCCCAAATAATACCTCCCATGATCAAGGATAAGCATAATATGGGGAGAAGCAGCAGAGCTTGTTTCTTATATCCTACTCCGGTTAACTTACGAGAGTAGGCAATAGCAACTGTCATATCAGCAAATGAGTAGAGTATCAGCCCCCAACAAATTCCGGTCACGCCAAAGGGAATGGAAAGGAGCAATATCGCAACAGCCAATATCTTTTTTACCACTTCGGAACGGAGGTGGTAACGACTGTTTCCTTTGGCGTCCATTACTGATACGTTCATTTGCATAACAGGAAGCCACATCAATGCCAGGCAGACTATCTGAAACAGCGGAACGGCAGGCAACCACTTATTTGTTAATAGCACACTGATAGTGGGTTCTGCCAATACTGCAAGCCCAATCATCAGCGGAAACATGAGAAATGATGCGATGCGGAGATAGTTCGTGAAAATATGGTTAAAGCGTTCATTGTCGTCTTGATATTTGCATAATATAGGATATAACACTTTCGCTACTACATTTCCGAAATTTTGCACAGGAAATTGTCCTAATGTATAGGCTCTATTGTAATAGCCCAATATAGAGGCATTAAACAATTTACCTATCACTAAGGAGTACATATTAGTGTATATTGTATGGAGCAGGTTGGAAAACATTATGTTCGACCCAAACGAGAACAACTCACGAAATGATTGCCACGAGAACATCCTTTTCGGTATCCAGCGAGTATATACCCATAAAGTAGCAACCAAAACCACATTTTCTATTAAAGATTGATAAACCAACGTCCAAACACCAAATCCATGAAAAGCCATCCATAAACCGACACTTCCGCTTACAATAGTTGCTATTAGGGAAGCTATTGCCAAACGTTTAAAGTCCAATGAGATGACAAGACGCGTCATCTGTATGGCGCCAAATGTATTCGTTATCAAAAACAAGGCAAAGACACGGGTAATGGATACGAGCTGGGGTTGCTCGTAGAACGTTGCAATCCAAGGCGCCGAAAAGAAGAATATCAAGTAAATCAATATGGACATACTTAGATTAAGATAAAAAGCGGTGCTGAAATCCACTTCTTGCTTCTCTTTCTTTTGGATAAGTGCATTACTGTATCCACTGTCAATTACAGTTTGCGCCAGTGCTATAAAGACAATTAGCATAGCTAACAAACCATAATCATTCGGAGACAAAATACGCCCAAGCAATATGGTTAAGATGAAGCGTATCCCTTGTGTCGAAAAACGCTCTATGGTGTTCCATGCCATCCCGGTGGCAGCTTGTCTTTTGATTGACATATTTTTCCTATGAGTTTGTTTTTACAACTTCCCCGCATTTAGTCTCCACTTCAACCATATCAACAACATCTTTCCTCGTACCAATGCCTTATAGTAATGATACCCCATTGGTTTAGGCAGCATATAGTGTACATTCAAGACCCGTTGTTTCAATCCCACCCCCATGCCGAACAGCAACTTAGTCGGCGACAGGAGCTTTATCTCCCTGAATATTCGATAGCTTTGCCGATGATAAGAAGTATCTTCATCACGAACAATCGTCTCGAAAGAGCGCTCTTTGAGTTGCTCAAAGTAGCGGTTTACCAACGGGTTGTCCGACAGGTACATCGAGATAATATAATCATAAGTGCGTGCCACCACCGCTACGCGGCTGTCTAAGTTGTTTCGTGAGGGGGTATGTACGATAGAGTCCGGCTGCATCACATAGAAATAGGTCACTTTATCAACCACACACATCTTCCTCACCGCACAAGCTACCTTGAACGACCAATACTCGTCTTCGGCAGTGATGCCGAACTGAAAGAAGATCTCATTCTCGAAGATGAAAGAGAGGCGGATGAGCTTGTTCCATGCCATCACATACCACTCATCGCGCACGAAAGCCGACATGATGCGCCAGTTGCCGTATAGAATACCGGTAGGAAGTCGCAGCGGAAGTGCCCAGCACTTGCCGCCAACGGGCTGGTAGTTGCCAATCACGAAGTCGGGCTTGTGCGCTGTTGCCATTTCTGCCAATGACGTGATACAATCTTCGGAGACGTAATCATCGCTATCCAAGTAATAGACATATTCTCCGGTCGCAGCGCAGGTGCCGGTGTTGCGCGCGGCAGAGAGTCCGCGATTCACATTGTGATGCATGATTTTTACTATCTCGCCCCGCGGATGTGAGGCAACGACAGCGTTCACTATCTCCATCGAATTGTCTGGGGTACAATCGTCTACCACAACAACTTCCAGCTCCTGCCATGTTTGGTTTAGCACCGACAACAAGCAACGCTCTATGTAGGCAGAGACATTGTAAACGGGGATAATGATAGATACTTTCATGAAACGCAAGCAGGTTATACAACTTTTGGCGACAAATATAATGCTTTTCGTTCTACCTCTGATAAGAACAGGGCATTTATTTGATTGTTTCTACAAGTTTTTGTTCATAGCGAAGAATGGTTCTATAAATGTTACCATGCACTATAACGTTTTCAATGGATATCAAAGGGAAATCCGGCTCACTTCAAAGGGAGATCTGCCTCACATCAAAGGGAGATAATTTTGCCCGTCTGCACAAAAAAGCAGTTTCTTTATTCTGTCGGTGTAAAAACTCGCGGGTTTTATCTAAATTTGCGGGCAGTATGAACTCGTATAACACTCCGACTTATGGATAGCATAAAGAACATTCCTTACGGAATCTCCGATTTCAAACAGATTATCAACAAGAACTATTACTTTGTTGATAAAACCAAATATATATCATTGGTGGAGAAATCACGTCCCAATCTACTGTTTATTCGTCCGAGGCGCTTCGGAAAAAGTTTGTTCTTAGGAGTGCTTAGCGCTTACTATGATATAATGGAGAAAGCTCATTTTGACAATCTTTTCGGTAACTCGTGGATTGGAAATCATCCGACAGAAGACCGAAATAGCTATCAGATTCTTCGCTTCGACTTTTCAGAAGTGGGCGGGGCAGCTTCGTTAGAACAACTTGAGGCAAACTTCAATACTTACTGTGGTAGTATTATTGATGGTTTTGCTGAAAAATATGCCGAATTTTATCGCTCTACATTTGAAGAGAGAATAAAAAGTGAACCTACGGCTCGCGGCAAACTGTCTATACTTAAAGATGCTGCAAGGACGAGAGAATACCCACTCTATTTAATTGTTGATGAATACGACAACTTTACCAACATCGTGTTAAGTGAACAAGGGCACGACATGTTCCATAAAATCACTCATGCCACCGGCTTTTATCGCGATATTTTCAAAATCTTTAAAGGCATGTTCTATCGCATTTTCCTCACCGGTGTCAGTCCGGTTACGCTGGACGATCTTACCAGCGGTTTTAATATCGACTGGAATATTTCTACCGACCCGCGCTTCAATGCGATGATGGGGTTTAGTGAGATTGATGTGCGCGAAATGTTTCAATATTATAAGGATGCAGGCGCCCTCACGGGCGATGTGGATGTCATGATTGAAGAGATGCGCCCGTGGTATGATAACTACTGCTTTGCAAAAAAAGCATTGAACGAACCGCGCATCTTTAACTGTGATATGGTACTGTACTACCTGAGTAATCGGATAGATACGGGTGAAACTCCCGAACAGATGTTGAGTAAGAATGCCCGTACCGATTTCGGTAAGCTCAAGATGCTGGTTCGTATAGACAAAAACCTTACGCTAAGCGGTCAGCGCATGAGCGTGATAGAAGAAATTGCTGCTCGGGAAGAGATAACGGTAGACTTGCAAACCTCTTTCCCTGCCGAAAAAATAACGAATATAGAGAACTACCGCAGTTTGCTCTATTACTATGGATTGCTCACGATCAGCGGAGTGTATCGCGGTCAGTTGAAAATGCGTATTCCCAACAATTCTGTGCGTGAACAATATTTTAGTTTTATGCTTGAATATTACCAGCAGCAATACGCGGTGGACTTGTCAATCATAAGTAAGTTATATGGTGATATGGCATACGACGGCAAATGGCAACCTTTCTTTGAATTTGTAGGTCAGGCTTATATGGATAACAGCGCTGTGCGCGACGCCATTGAGGGCGAACGCAATGTGCAGGGTTTCCTCAAAGCTTATCTCTCGCTTGCCAACTACTATCTGTTGATGCCCGAATTGGAGATGAACTATGGTTTCAGTGATTTTGTTCTACTGCCCAACAAAACACACTATCCCGATGTGGCGCATAGCTACCTCATCGAGATGAAATACGCCAAAGCAGGTGCCACCGAAGCAGAGATGGAAGTGCAGCGGGTGGCGGGGCGTGCACAATTGCTACAATATCGTGAAGATAAGATTGCTCAGCGATTGGCTGAAGGTACGGAGTTGCATTTGTTGCTGTTACACTTCCAAACGTGGAAGAGTACGACGTGCGAGGAGGTCTTCTCTTCGGTTCGGTCATTAGAAAAACTCCGAGATGTATCCGCCATTCCGGAAACAAATAAAATTTAGAAAAAAAAGAAAGGAATCCTTTACTGTTCCAAACAAACTGATTACTTTTGCCGCGATTTAAAAACAAAAAGCAATGAAATCTCTACTCGTTAATACATATTGGTGGTGGCGCCGTTACAACTCCGACAGTCGTAAGGGAGCAGTGCTGGTATGTATATAAACGAATAGAATCCATTCGAAAATACAAAAAGCCCTGTCGCAACTTGCGACAGGGCTTTTTTCATTTCATAGAAATTCAAGACCAATACAATATGGAATCTTTTTTAGTAAACAACGACGGTTATTACGGTGAGTTTGGAGGAGCCTACATCCCCGAAATTCTCCACAAATGCGTAACGGAACTGCAGCAGACCTACCTCACGATACTGCAAAGCGAAGAGTTCCGCCACGAATACGAGCAGTTGCTGCGCGACTACGTAGGTCGCCCCACCCCGCTCTGCTTCGCCCGACGACTGTCGGAGCGATACGGCTGCCGCCTCTACCTGAAGCGCGAGGATTTGAACCACACCGGCGCCCATAAGATCAACAACACCATCGGGCAGATTCTCATTGCCCGCCGCATGGGCAAACGACGCATCATTGCCGAGACCGGTGCCGGACAGCACGGAGTAGCCACCGCCACCGTATGCGCCCTGATGAATATGGAGTGTGTAGTCTACATGGGAAAGACCGACGTCGAACGGCAACACATCAACGTAGAGAAGATGAAGATGCTGGGCGCTACGGTAGTACCTGTCACCTCGGGAAACATGACACTCAAGGATGCAACCAACGAAGCCATCCGCGACTGGTGCTGTCATCCCGCCGATACTTATTATATTATAGGCTCTACCGTAGGTCCACACCCCTACCCCGACATGGTGGCGCGCCTACAGTCGGTCATTAGCGAAGAAATTCGGAAGCAACTCCTGTCGCAAGAAGGGCGAGATTGTCCCGACTATCTCATTGCCTGCGTGGGAGGAGGGAGCAATGCCGCCGGCACTATCTACCACTACGTAGACAACCCCTCCGTACAAATTGTGCTGGCAGAAGCCGGAGGCAAAGGCATAGAAACAGGCATGACCGCCGCCACCATTGCACTTGGAAAGATGGGCATTATACACGGTGCGCGCACCTACGTCATTCAGAACGAAGACGGACAGATAGAAGAACCCTATTCCATCTCTGCCGGATTGGATTATCCGGGCATCGGACCCATGCACGCCTATCTGGCTGCCCGAAAACGCGCCCTCGTACTGGCTGTCAACGACGACGAAGCCATCCGGGCAGCCTACGAACTAACACGCTTGGAAGGCATCATCCCCGCATTAGAGAGCGCCCATGCACTGGGTGCACTGCCCAAACTCTCGTTCAAACCCACCGACATCGTAGTTCTCACCGTGTCGGGACGGGGAGACAAGGATATGGGAACCTATTTGGGAATTGATCATTGACAAGCACGTAGTGAATGAGAATAAAGCTAATGATGAATAATTAGAGATATAGATAACAATAAAAAGCAAATATGAAGCATATAGATAACGTTCCAAAATTGTCCTACCGTGCTGTTCATCGCACCATGCTGGGCGACCTGCACACGCCGGTGAGTACTTACCTGAAGGTGCGCGACGTCTTTCCACAAAGCGCTTTGATGGAGAGTTCCGACTATCACGGCACAGAGAACAACCGCTCGTTCATCGGCCTCTGTCCGGTGGCAAGCATTGCCATTGAGCACGGCACGGCGATCTTCCGCCTACCCGACGGCAGCAGAGAAGAGCATCCGCTGACAACCGCTTTTAGCGTAGAAGATGCGCTCGAAGCCTTCATCGGTCGGTTCAGCGTCACAGGCGAATACGCCGATTACTGCGGACTATACGGTTACACCTCGTTCAATGCCGTGCGCTACTTCGAGGAGATTCCCGTGAAGGATAGCCGTGAAGAGAAAAACGATGCCCCCGACATGCTGTATATTCTGTATAAGTATCTCATCGTATTCAACGACTACCGCAACGAGATGCTGTTGCTCGAGATGCTTGCCGACGGCGAAGAGAGTCGCCTCGACATGGTGCAGCGTGCCATCCTCAACCGCAACTACACTGCCTACGATTTTCATGCCGTGGGCGCCACCACCTCCTCGCTCACCGACGATGAACATCGCGCCAACATCCGAGCCGGTATTGCCCACTGCAAGCGGGGCGATGTGTTTCAAATCGTTCTGTCGCGCCGCTACGAGCAGCGCTTCACCGGCGATGACTTCAAGCTTTACCGTGCGCTGCGCAGCATCAATCCTTCGCCCTACCTGTTCTATTTCGACTTTGGCGGCTTCCGCATTTTCGGCTCCTCGCCCGAAACGCACTGCCGCATCGAAGGCAGACAGGCATACATCGACCCCATAGCCGGAACGGCACGACGCACCGGTAATCCGGCAGATGATAACCGAAACATGCAATACCTGCGCGACGACCCCAAAGAGAATGCCGAACACGTGATGTTGGTCGATTTGGCTCGTAACGACCTCTCACGCAACTGCTTCCCCGTAAAGGTCGATTTCTTCAAAGAGATTCAACTATACAGTCATGTCATACACTTGGTAAGCCGTGTCAGCGGAACGCTCAATCCCGACGCCCGACCCATCCGCACCTTTATCGACACCTTCCCCGCCGGCACCTTGAGCGGCGCTCCCAAGGTGCGTGCCATGCAGCTCATCAGCGAACTGGAACCGCACAATCGCGGAGCATACGGTGGTTGCATCGGGTTCATTGGACTGAACGGAGCACTCAATCAAGCCATCACCATCCGCACCTTCGTCAGCCGAAACGGAGTGCTCTGGTTTCAAGCAGGGGGAGGCATCGTGGCACAAAGCGACGAGGAGTACGAACTACAAGAGGTGAACAACAAGTTGGGCGCACTCAAGCAAGCCATCGTGATGGCGGAAAGGATGTGATGGAAAATAATTGTCAATCGATTCAATCGGTTATCATCGATAACTACGATTCTTTCACCTACAACTTGGTGCATCTCATGAGGGAGCTGGGACATACCCCCGACGTGCTGCGCAACGATAAGTTTGCGTTGGCAGACTTGGCAGCATACAGCCGCATCATCCTCTCGCCCGGACCGGGCATTCCCGAAGAAGCCGGACTGCTCTTAGAGGTCATTCGGACTTATGCCGCCGATAAGGCTATACTCGGCATCTGCTTGGGGCACCAAGCCATCGGGCAGGTGTTTGGCGCTAAGCTAAAGAATCTGGAACAGGTCTATCATGGCGTACAGACCCCGGTACGCGTTTCGCCCGAAGAACCGTTGTTTGCGGGATTACCTTCCCGACTGTCCGTGGGACGTTACCACTCGTGGGTGGTAGATGCCGAAGGGCTTCCCGAGTGTCTCGAAATCACTGCCGACGATGCCGAAGGGCACATCATGGCGCTCAGACATCGCACATACAACATTTGCGGCGTACAGTTTCATCCCGAATCGGTACTCACCCCGACGGGCAAAGAGATTATGAATAATTGGTTAAACAACAGATGAAAAATATACTCACACGCCTCTTCAATCACGAAGAGCTGACGGGCGAAGAGACCCGACAACTGCTCCTCAACATCACTCGCGAGCAATACCCCGACGCACAGGTAGCGGCGCTACTCACCGCTTTTCAGATGCGCGGCATCACGGTCGACGAACTTATCGGCTTCCGCCAAGCCTACATGGAGACCGCCATCCCGGTCGATCTGTCGCCTCATCGCGTCATCGACATTGTAGGCACGGGTGGCGACGGTAAGAACACCTTCAACATATCGACCTGCGCCTGCTTCGTCGTGGCAGGTGCCGGCTACAAAGTTGCCAAACACGGCAATGTGGGTGCCACCTCCGTCAGTGGCGCCAGCAACGTCATGGAGCAACACGGCGTGCGGTTCACGACCCACGTCGACCGGTTGCGGCGCAGCCTCGACGGTTGCGGCATGGCATACCTACATGCACCGCTGTTCAATGCTGCCATGAAGTTTGTTGCCCCCGTGCGCCGACAGTTGGGTGTGCGCACACTCTTCAACCTGCTCGGTCCGTTAGTCAATCCTGCCCGTCCTGCCTACCAACTGCTGGGTGTAGCCGACCTTGCCCAGATGCGCCTCTACACCAACGTCTTTCACAAGATGGGCATCGACTTTGCCGTAGTCAACAGCCTCGACAGCTACGACGAAATCTCGCTTACCAACGAGTTCAAGGTCATGACGCGCCGCTACGAACGCATCTATCGCCCCGCACAATTGGGCTTCACTGCCGCACGTCCCGAAGAGCTTTTCGGCGGCACGACCCAAGAGGAAGCGTCGCACATCTTCGATGCTGTACTCGAAAACCATGCCACCGATTCGCAAAAACAGTGCGTGCTGGTTAACGCCGCCTTCGCCATTCAAACCGTCGAAACCGACAAAGAGATCGAAGAGTGCATCGACATTGCCCGCCAATCGCTCGAAAGCGGACGGGCGCTGCAGACGCTGAAAAGGTTCGTCGCGCTCAATAGTTAATGTTCAACTTTCAGTTTTTAATTTCCAATGAAAGATATACTCACCGACATCATCGCCCACAAACGGGCGGAAGTGGAGAGGCAAAAGCAAGCTGTCTCTCCGAAACAGTTGCACGCGCTGGCAGACGAAGCCATGTTCGAGTGCGACACACCGCGTCGCAGCATGCGCCGGGCGCTGGCAGACTCACCGGTCGGCATCATTGCCGAGTTCAAACGCCGCTCGCCCTCTAAAGGTTGGATCAAGCAAGAGGCACGTCCCGAACGCATCGTCCCTGCCTACGAACGCGCCGGCGCCGCCGCCCTCTCCATCCTCACCGACGAGCATTTCTTTGGTGGATCCCTGCGCGACATCCGCACGGCGCGTCCGCTGGTCGACATCCCCATCCTGCGCAAAGACTTCATCATCGACGAGTACCAACTGCTGCAAGCCCGCATCGTCGGAGCCGACGCCGTGCTACTCATCGCCGCCTGCCTCACACGGGAGCAGTGCGCTACGCTCCTCACACAAGCCCACCGCCTCAGCTTGGAGGTGCTACTCGAGGTGCACAGCCCCGACGAGCTGCCCTACATCACCCCCGACGCCGACATGGTAGGCGTCAACAACCGCCATCTGGGCAGCTTCGTCACCGACGTGGAGAACTCCTTCCGCTTTGCTGCCCACGATACACTGCATATCGGCGGACAGGAGACGCTACATTCGGGACGGGGCGACACACAGATTTTCGTCTCCGAAAGCGGCATCTCTCACCCCGACACCATCCGACGGCTGCGCAAGGCAGGCTACCGCGGCTTCCTGATCGGCGAAACGTTCATGAAAACCGAAGCGCCGGGAGAGGCACTGCGGGAGCTTATTGAAGCCGTACAATCCGCACCGAATACCGCCGACGAAGAGAAGAGGTAACAATACATCTTCACAGCAGGCTGCAAGACCTCTTCACAGCAGGCTGCGAGACCTCTTCACAGCAGACTGCGAGACTTCCTCGCAGGAGACTGCAAGACCTCTTTGTTGGAAACAGTGTTACACCATATATAATATATAGCTGATATGCTTATCAAAGTCTGCGGCATGACCCGTGCCGATAACATCCGCCAAGTAGAATACTTGGGCGTAGATATGATGGGATTCATCTTCTACCCCAAGTCGCCCCGGTGCGTGCGCGAAGTGCCCGGCTATCTGCCTGTCCGCGCCCGCCGCGTCGGCATCTTTGTGAATGAGAGCGAGGCGGAGATGCTCCGCATCGCCCGTCTTTTCGACTTAGACTACCTGCAACTGCATGGCGAAGAATCGCCCGCACAGTGCCGCTCCTTACAGTCGGCAGGCTACCAAGTGATCAAGTCCGTCACCGTAGCCACCGCGCCCGCCTACTCCCCCGTCGCAGACCTCCTCCTCTTCGACACCCCCACCCCCGCCTACGGCGGCTCCGGTGCCCGTTTCGACTGGTCTCTGCTGCCACAATACCGCGGCGACACCCCCTTTCTGCTCAGCGGCGGCATCTCCCCCGACAGCGTGGCAGCCATCAAAGACTTCCACCACCCCCGCTTCGTCGGCATCGACCTGAACAGTCGGTTTGAAAAGGAACCCGGCATCAAAGACCCCGACCTGCTGCGCCCTTTCCTCGCCGCCCTCACCCCTCAATGTTTAACCGACCATGACAAGGAGGCATGCCCCCTTGCTCTTTAAACATCCAACCTCCCGAAGTAAAAAGACAACCCGCTTACTCTTTTAATTTTTAATTTTTAATTTGAACAATGAATCGCATCAATCAACTCTTTGCAAGCAATCCGCACAACTTGCTTTCCATCTATTTCTGTGCCGGATGCCCCACCTTCGACGGCACAGCCCGCGTGATCCGCACCCTCGAACAACATGGCGTAAACATGATCGAGATAGGTATCCCCTTCAGCGACCCCATGGCCGACGGCGTAGTGATACAAGAAGCTGCCACCCGCGCCTTGAAGAACGGCATGTCGCTCCACCGCCTGTTCGACCAACTGCACGACATCCGGCGCGACGTGCAAATCCCACTCATCCTGATGGGTTACCTCAATCCTATTATGCAGTTTGGGTTCGATGCCTTCTGCCGGGCATGTGTGCAGTACGGCATCGACGGCATCATCATCCCCGACCTTCCCTTTCGCGACTACCTGAACGACTACAAACCCGTAGCCGACCGCTACGACCTGCGCATCATCATGCTCATCACCCCCGAAACCTCGGAGGAACGTGTACGCGAAATCGACCGTCACACCGACGGGTTTATCTACATGGTGTCGAGCGCTGCCACCACCGGCGCCCAGCAATCGTTCGACGGGCAAAAGCAGGCATACTTTGAACGCATCGAAGCCCTCGGACTGCGCAACCCCCGCATGGTAGGGTTCGGCATCAGCAACCGCGCCACCTTCGATACTGCTTGTGCACATGCCGCCGGTGCCATCATCGGCAGCCGGTTTGTGACACTCCTCAATGAGACAAGCGGAGATGCAGAAAAAGCCATCAAACAACTCAAAAAAGCCTTGTGCAGATATAATACTTAAAAATCATTAAAGACGCTCATCTTTGCATAGAATTAACGGGCAAACAAGATTACGCTACACTAACTTGCATTATCTTTGCATCGAATTGTAGCATATAAACAAGTTAAGAGGTTTACACACATTATTGTGATTACAACTAAGGGAAATTATATTAAAGTTAAGTTCTAATAAAAAAGGTCATGAAACGAATTGCTTTCCTAATGACAATTGCAACCGCATTGTTGGCAACGAGTTGCCAACAGGATGCGTATCAACGAGTTCCTGATGATCAGAAGGATTTTGCCCTGAGCAGCAAGATCAGCGTAAACATTCAAACGCCGCCTATTGACAGCGCAAAAGTCTCTATCTTTACTGAAAACCCGTATAATGAATACGGAGATGTTGTTGCTACACCGGTTCTGATTGGATGGACACCGGTTAATAAGCAAATTACGGTACCGCTAAGCACAGCTAAGTTGTATGTTACAATCGACGGCATACTAAGGACGTTCGATCGGGGGGATATTAATTATAGTGGGAGCATTTTGCCGGAGGCGATGACGAAGGCGACGACGGATGCTTCGCCTATAACTATCGACAATGGGTTATGGAATAAAATTCTGAATATCTACCCCGAAGGTGTAGTAAATACTGTCAATGGTAGCTTAGAGACTTGCACCGACCTTGTTTCACAGGCTGATAACACAGAAGCATGGGTAAGTTTTCTGAATGCTGGTGGTGACGTTACTTGCAAAATCTATTATTACGTATACCAAAAAGATGCTACCACACCTCCCGCTTTATCGGAAGAAAATCTAATCTTTGATGATGTATCAAACAAGAATGAACCGACTTTGGGCACACGTAAATATTTGGGTACATTCAACAAAGGAGACATTGTAGGATTTGCCATCAAAAGCAGCGGTGAAGACGGAATCAAATATTCGACTCCACATTTCAACTCCAATCCCATTGTAAAAACAGCAAGAAATGGTGCTAATTTGGTGGGTGCTACGATGGGTATCATTCGCTCCATTGAATACATGGGCGTAGAATACCAAATCTATGGAGCCGAAGACTTTTACGGATGGGCTGATATGGACTATAACGATATCCTCCTCCTCGTCCAAAGTAATCCGCCTATGAAACCTATGAATGAACTTCCCTCGCCCGATAAGGAAATGGGACGAACCATCCGCGAAGGCATCTGGATCTTTGAGGACAACTATCCCACTGAAGGCGACTATGACTTTAACGACGTAGTAGTGCGCTACTATATCGAGGAACCGGACGACTCCAGCAATGCCAACGTGTTCTTGCGTGTCGCAGCTGTCGGTGCCAACTTCAACAACAAGTTTGGCATCAACGAAGAATGGCTCATCAATAGCGGCTTGAGCGGCTACAAAAACGTATATATAGAGCGACCGGAAACAGAGACTACCATACAGTCGTTCGTCATCCCGCAAGCAGCAGAGTACGACCCCAAACTGAATAATGGAAAGAACGACATCAGTAAGGATTCGGAGAATATCTATAACGCCAACTACCCGTATGTGTTGGACATACCCTCATTCGATGCATTCCAGTGGTGCCAGGAGACCAAACGCATCGACTTAGCCTACCCCAAGTATAGCTCATGGGTAGCCAACGGATGCGGCGTAATTGATTCCGATTGGTATAAATACCCCAATACAGCCCTTACATATAGCAAATAAACAGAAGTAACTATTTTGAATAATAAATACTCTAATCAAACCAATTAATTTTTTATGAATAAGTTTTTTTCGCTTGTTATAGCGACTTTAGTCTTGTCCTCGTGTATGGGTCTCGGAAATGGCGACGCATTCGACCCAAGCAAAGCCAAAGATTTTAGCCTTACACGTAGTGTCAGCGTTAAAGTCCAGATGCCTACGGAAGGCACCCGTTGCCTGATATTCACCGAATATCCTTACGACGAGCACATGACTATTCAAGCGCTTCCGGTACTCATTGGCTATTCGCCTATAGACAAGGTACTCAATGTACCCAAAGCATCTAAGAAGCTATATATGCTGGCTAACGGTAAAGTGACCGAATTTACCAACACCAATATAAGCTTTCAGGAAGTAGCCACCAAAGTGACAACCCGTGCTGCAGGAGACGGATCTGTTATTGACTTCGGTGATGCTCTCTACACCTATGTATGGAACTATTATCCTGACAATGAACTAAACATACCTGATGACAAACGCCAAGTATGTACCGATCTCAAAATAACGGAGCCGACAACGGTTAAAATTTCGTATGTTGCCGGCATCAATGGTATTACCAATGATTTGTATTGGTATAAATATCAAAAAGATGGAGACAATTACCCCACTACTGTCCCGACAGGGAGTGACCTGCATCATCTTTACAACGATCCGGGTAATGGCGGTGTGGGTGGTAGTTCCGCGGGTGACCCTGCTGTAGGAAGCACCATTGAATTGGGAGATTTTGATGCGGGCGACTACATCGGCTTTGCTATCAAACCGGAGAATAGTAGTAACTACAAATATTCTACACCGGCTTTCAACCAGATAATCCACCCGGGTTCTAACTATGGCACGCAAGGTGTGATCCGTAAAATCGATTTCGACGGCAAAGAATACATATTATTAGGTATGGAAGATACTTATGGTAGAGGTTCGGATGTAGGTGGAAGTGATGGAGAAACGGCTTGGGCTGACGGCGACTTCAACGATATGCTCTGCATCATCACAGCTAACCCGATAGAGAATTGTAACCCCGAGAACGAGATAGACCCGCCGACAATTGGACCTGAAACCGTTTATGAGAATGGCATGTGGCTCTTCGAAGACAATTATCCCAAGCAAGGCGACTACGATTTCAACGATGTGGTAGTAAAATACCGAATCGAAATTAAAAAGGGGGAATCTACTGCCAAAGCTTATTTGGACTTTGCCGCTACCGGTGCAAGCTTCCATAACAATTTTGGTATCAACGGCAAGTGGTTGATCACAGACGGAACACTCACCGGTTACAAAAACGTATATGCCGGCAAACACGTAGATACTCAGGAGATTCTTTTTACAGGAATTCCCATCGAGATGGTATCGGCTGAAGATGCTTCAGGCGCTACTGTCACTGTTCCCAAATTCATCCCTATGCTGGATAATGGTAACCATACATTCGACTTGGAAACCTACAACAAACATGACTATGAGTTTCCGAATGCCTTCCAAATCCCGACACTAAACTTCAAATGGTGCCTCGAAAGCAAACGCATTGATCTAGCTTATGCAGGGTATAGTGCATGGGTAGAGAGTGGTTGCTCCGACGAGCTTGCCGGTTGGTATTTAGGTGCGGTAGATGAATCTTTAGTCTACACAAATTATTAGTTAAGATAACCGCTGTCAATGAGTTATCACGAGTTGACAAGTTAACAGAAGATTGGGTCTGACCATCGTAATCTTACCGGTTAACTTGTTAACTCGTTACTTTTTTTACAATATTTGGAGAGAAAAAAACATCTTTTTGTGTTTCGGATTTAAAATATGGTTATATTTGGGGCGTAAAATACACAGGATTGCGCCTCTACTATTAACATAACAGAGTTATATGAGAATATATAATAACATTGCCACACGTGTAATTTCCCCCATAGTGCTATTGCTATGCATTGCATTGGGGGGTTGCCAAAAGGATGCTTTCAACCCCGAAAAGGTGCAAGCAACCTACGAAGATAAGTTCCCTGTGAAGGATATTGACCCCGACCAAAACTGGAAAATGACCAAACAAGTAGCAGTAGAAATAGCTGTGTATGAGGATCAGCTTACCGATTATACTGTTAACGTCTACGACAACGACCCTGCCGATTCTACCATTGTAGCCGATAATGCCGTGCACCTGCTGGCAAGTGGCATAGCCAATCGGTCGCTCAAATTTAACACCCTCGTTACATGCACCAACCTGCTCGATACACTCTATGCTGCACGCATTGATCCGGTAGGGCGCATCATTTATAAGCCGATGCCGATCAGCAACGGGTACGCCGGTACCTCTTTCGGAAACAACACCGGCTCCTCGACCCGAGCTGCCACCCGTAGCATCACGATCCCCGAAATATCCCGCCCCTACTCGGACAGCGAAATCGAAAGTATGCTCGACATCGCCGAAGAATATGTCAGCGGCACACAAATGGATGCAGAAATCAATGCAGGTACCGCAAGTCAAAAGGTGTACAAAATCACCTCATCCACGCCGTTTACCATTAACGTTAAGAACTCCCATCCGCAAGGTACCATCAAACTGATTATTGCCAATGGCGCCAACGCTCAACACGAAGCCAAAGAGGTCATACCGAGCGGTGTAGAACTCATTGTGGCAGCAGGCGCTACCTTTGCCGTAGCAGGCGGCAGCCAGCAAACGCCATCCATGGTATTCACCGGCACATCGCGGTTAGTGGTTCTGGGAGGTGACAATCCCGGACACATCACCGGTACCGGATGGATTGAGTTCAACAACCCCGGCGTAACCAATTACAATGGTGGCGTTATTGAGGGATTCGATGGCTTTAATAATAAAGGTGGAACCTTCTACAATGCAGGTACCATTATCGCCAAATATATTTTCGACACAGAACCGAACATAGAAAGCCTGTTTATTAATCACTCCTGCTTGGAAGCGACCACCAGCTTGGGAGCCAGCGCCTCCAATGCCCCCATCATTGAGAACTCGTGCAAACTAGTTGCGGGTACTATCGGCGGCAGCGGAAAAGCCAACGGCATCATTTACTCCGCCGGTCTGACTATGGGCGACAATTCATCATTGCACTGCGGCGATATGGTAGCCTATAACTACCTGAGAATGGGCAACCACTCCATCATCAAGTCCGACGGTACTGCCACATTCAACAATTGCACCGTTAGTGGAGAAACCGGCGGTGAGTATGCCATGCTGCAACTGATGAAGAAATCGAACGTCTCCAAATCGAGTTTTAGCGGTAATATCTATATTGAGACAACCAACTCCAATACCTTCAAGAACTGTATCAGTGGCGGCATCACCTTTGCCAAACCGGGTAATGCACCGGTTATCAGCAACGATACCAACTGCACCTTCGAAAATTACCCCGAAACCAGTCCGGAGGTGATCTATCCGGCTCCGCTACCCTCCTATACGTATGTATTCGAGGATAATTTCCCCATGGTAGGCGACTACGACTTTAACGACATCGTGCTCGACGTCACAATCGACTATGATCGCAACTCCTCCAACGGCATCACAGCCACCAAGCTCTCAGTTACCCTCACCGCCGTAGGAGCAGCCAAGACGTTGGGCGCCGGACTACGTATCGTAAATGTTCCGCGTTCACAATTAGGCAACTATGCCCTGAGTGGTGCTGATGCTTCCCGCTTCCAAAGTTCGCTCACCAACTCACTCTTCGGAACAAGCGAAGAGAGAGACAACGCCTACCTTACCATCCCCTTATTCGGCGATGCCCATGCCGTATTAGGTGTACCGGCAGGCAGCATCACCAATACCGAAGAAGATGGTTTGACGGTTGCCACGCGTACCTTGGTAATCACGATACCGCAAACCGGCACCGATCAACTCATCACCAAAGACAACCTCGACTTCTTTATCGGGTATCAATACAAAGGCATGCAGAAGCGCATGGAGGTGCACTTGTATGAGTTCTGGAACTATGGTGCCACTGCTAAAGGCACGATTCAGCAAACCAACCTCGACCTTGCAGGTAACAACACGTGGGCGATATGCGCACCCGACTTTATCTATCCCAATGAGTACATCAATATCTGCGACGAAAGCGACACGGACAACTGCGGATATCCCATGTTTCTCAATTGGGCGCGCAACCGCAACGTCAATCAGGGCTGGTTCCAGCATCCCAATGATAAAAATGTATATCGTAAAAAAGGAGAGTTGAAGTACTGAACATTGAATTTATACTATATATAAACCAGAGATTCGAGAATGATGAAAAAAATTTTATTAGTCGATGACAAAGCCACCATTGGACAAGTACTGACCATGTATTTGGGCAAGGAATACGAATTGGTCTATTTCGACGACCCATTGAAAGCCATAGACTGGCTACATGAAGGAAATGAGCCGGATTTGATTATCTCAGACATACGTATGCCTAAAATGCTGGGTGACGAATTTCTGAAGTACCTCAAAAGTAACGACCTGTTTAAACACATTCCTGTGGTGATGTTGTCAAGCGAAGAGAGTACCACCGAACGTATTCGTCTTCTCAGCGAGGGTGCCGAGGATTACATTCTGAAGCCATTTAATCCCATGGAACTTAAAGTGCGTATCAACAAAGTATTAGAAAAATCAAAGTAAGTCGGCATGCTTTATTATATCTATATAGGAGGTAACCGAATCATCATTGAGCATCTGAGCAAAGTGACGGGAGGTATGTTTGTAACCGTTTCGACCGTTAAGAAAGCTGCCAAGCTGATCGACGGCATCACCGAACGGTACAACATTTCCGTGCTGTATGAGCAGAATAGCCCGGGAACCGACTGCGCCGACATCGCTTATCTGCGCAAACGCTATCCGCGGGTGTATATCACCCTCGTCACCGAAGGACTTACGCCCCAGAACCGTAAATTGTATCTGCAAGCAGGCGTCAATAACACCATCCATCCGAATGCCGAAGAAAAAAACATCATCCAGATGAATGCCTATCTTAAAACCCGCAAGGAGAACAAATTGAAAGAGTTCAGCTATACCCATCGCAAGATATTGAATACCTACCATCTCCCGATGTGGAAGCGAACCTTCGACGTGCTCTTCTCCGGCACAGCCATCGTCATCTTGTCGCCCGTATTGGTCGGTACCATCATTGCCATCCGCTTGGAGAGCAAGGGTAGCGTAATCTACAAATCGGAGCGTGTAGGTTCCAATTATAAGATTTTCAACTTCCTGAAGTTTCGTTCCATGTACACCAATGCCGACAAACGTCTCAAGGAACTGAATGCCTTAAATCAGTACCGATTAGATGAGATTGAAGAATCGGATGAAGCTCCCGACATTCACGTCAATGAGCTGACGGGAACCACAACCGAAGCCAGCAGCCTGCTGATTACCGACGACATCATCTTACCCGAAGAGGATTTCCGCAAGCAGCAACAAGCCAAACCGGCACCCGACGGTAAGTTGGTCGACCTGTCCGACGATCCGGGAGAAGTATTCCTGATCTCCGACGACGACGTGATCTCCGAAGATACCTTTCTCAAACAGAAAGAGGTAAAAGAAAAAAATACCTTTGTCAAGTTCGAAAACGACCCTCGCATCACACGCGTGGGACGCTTCATCCGCAAGTACAGCATCGACGAACTGCCTCAGCTGTTCAATGTACTGAAAGGCGACATGAGCATTGTGGGCAATCGCCCCCTGCCCCTCTACGAAGCAGAACTGTTAACCAACGATATATACATTGAACGCTTCATGGCTCCCGCCGGTCTTACCGGACTATGGCAAGTGGAGAAGCGTGGCGACTCCGGACGCATGTCGGCTGAAGAGCGCAAGCAGTTGGATATCAAGTATGCCCGCGACTTCTCTTTCTGGCTCGACATGAAGATCCTCTTCAAGACCGTCACCGCATTCGTGCAAAAAGAAAACGTTTAACCAAAGATCTGACAAACAAATGAATATAAAGCATCTACTACCCATTTTATATAGTATCATACTGCTACTCCCCACGCAGGCAGTAGCCCAAAACATGACGCGAGAAGAGCGTATCAAGGCTTTGGAGAGATTGAAAATGGAGGATGCGAAGTGGGAACAGAGCACTGTGGCACAAATGTCGGCGCAAGTGCCGATGGAGATAGAGACATTGGAGTTGCCTCCGCTGTCGATATTTTTGGATGCGGTGTCAGAGAACGCAACGATACAAAGAGCGCAGTCACAGATTGATCAGCAACAGAATGCCCTGCGAATGGAAAAGCGAGGATGGATGAAATGGATACGAGGCAACGGCATGTACTCTTATGGTCGCTACAATGTATTAAGTAATGCGAGCGATGAATATACGCCGATGTATCA
This sequence comes from Prevotellaceae bacterium, assembly GCA_031262085.1. Lineage (GTDB taxonomy): Bacteria > Bacteroidota > Bacteroidia > Bacteroidales > Bacteroidaceae > Bacteroides. The sequence continues at coordinate 18,722 of JAISIN010000025.1, read as the reverse complement.
AACTACGATGGCAAGTAATCAACAAACATTCAATTTTGGGGTTAGCTTTGGTGTTACGCTTGATGACATACTCAATCGACCATTGAGACTGAAAAGCATTAAATATAATATCGACCAGTTGAAATATGCGCAACAAGAATTGATAGAAGAACGGCAACTTAGAGTATTGGATGCTTACAATACGGTAACAGAGCAATTGTCTACGATAAAGGCAAAAGCTGAATCCGCGGCGTTATACAATGCGCAAATGAAGATATCGGAATTTAACTTCATACAAGGCACCATCGACATAATAACACTCTCTCTGGAACGTGGTCGCCGCACAGGTGCGGTTACAACTTATGAACAGAGTCGCGTGACTTTGCATAATTCAATTGTATTGTTAGAGATGCTTACAGGCGTCGAAGTTATTAAAAAGCAATAAGTTTAGAATAATGGATATAGCAAAATTCATATCACAGTTCTTTTACCGCATTCGCTATTGGCTTTTGTGGGGCACGTTATTTGTTACAGGATTAACAATCTATTTCACGCAATTTTTGCCTTACAGTTATACGGTAGATAGCAGTCTATACGCCGGTGTTACCAATGCGACTACTATTGATGGAACTTCGGTTAATTATATGACAATAAATAGTACATTTGATAACTTAATAGGTATAGCTAAATCCCGCGGAACATTGTCAAAAGTATCTGTCCGACTATTAGCGAACTCATTAACTTATGGAGAAGAATGGAAAGACAACCATCATATTCAAGCCAAACACTATCGTCAATTGCTGCAAACCACCCCACCAGAAGTTTTGGCTTTGGTTGACCGAAAAGATGCAAACAAGACTCTATCCAATTTAACCGCTTACCGAAAAGAGGAAGCGAGTAACTTTGTGTATAGTATGTTCAATCGCCCTGTTCCTTTTTATGGGGCAGATGCCTTATCAGAAGTTCTCGTTAAACGTTCCGGAAACAGTGATATACTTGACATCACTTATACTTCAGCCGACCCGGGCATTACCCAAAAAACTGTTGTTATTCTAATTGATGAACTTCTTAAAGCTTATGATATACTTCGCTTTAAGTCGACCAATGATGTAATTGCTTATTTTGAGGAGCAAGTACGATTAGCCAAAATGAAACTAACGGAAGAAGAGGATAAATTAATGCACTATAGCGTACAAGAACGTGTCATCAATTATGATGAAGAGACTAGAGCATTAGCCATCACCCGCTATGGTGTAGAAGATCGATTAGAAGATGTCAATCGTACTTATGAGAGTGCTTTAGCTATGCGCCAAATGCTGGAAGACAAAATGGACATACGCGCCAAGATTATTCGCGACAACACCAATCTGCTAGCTCAATTAGATAGAGTCAGCACGCTCAACCAGAACATTATGGAGCAAGAAATTTTTGTCTCGGAAAAAGCAAGAGCCAATAGCAACCATTTACAAAGACAAAAAGAGGCGCTAAAAAAAGCAGAAAGTAACATTAGCAATATCTCAGATAATTTGAATGAACTTTCGTTCACAAAAGAAGGGGTGGGCGTTCAAGCTATGGTGGATGAATGGTTGGCGGCATTGATTAACGAGACAAAGTCTGCTGCCGAATTAAAAGTAATGAGAGAAAGACAAAAAGATATATTCGACCAATATTCACACATGTCACCTATTGGTACACAAGTTACCCGCATGCAACGCGCCATTGGCATTGCCGAAGATAATTATCGCAATCAAATACGCGGCCTTTCGGAAGCTAACCTCCGTTTGAAGAATATTCAAATGACAAATGCCAATTTGCAGACCGTATCGGATCCTGATTATCCGTTGACTGACAACGGTCGCAAACGTTCATTATATATCATTATTGCATTCTTAGGCAGCATCATTTTCATTTCATCCTACTTCTTACTAATTGAGATACTTGACCGTACATTGCGAGATCCGGTGCGAAGTAAGCATCTCACAGGTCTACCTGTTATTGCCGCATTCAACGGTACCAGCAACTTAAAATTCCGTGGCTTCCTCAAGGCATGCAATCGAACCGCTGCTGCTTACTGTTGCCGCAAGTTGAATCGTTATCTACAATCCGGTCGTCCGGCAATCATCAACTTGCTTAGCGTAGAAGCTGGTGAAGGTAAAAGTTTCCTTGCCGGTTACTTCTCCAACTATTGGAGAACGGAAGGACTTAAGGTGCGTATCGTGAAGAATGGAGTGGACTTTGAGAGTCGTACACCTAATTATGTAAATGCACAAGAGCTGTCCGATTTTTGGGCAAAAAATGAAGCGGAGCAGATGCCCGATATTATTTTGGTAGAATATCCGGCAATAAGTGAGGCTTCTATTCCGTTGGCTACATTACAAAAAGCCGACGCAAACCTGTTAATAGCCAATGCCGCCCGCTTGTGGAGAGACAGCGACGATGCGGCTATCGCCCCCATCAAGGAGACTATTGCCGATAGCCCGCTATTCCTATATCTAAATAATGCAGATCGTGAAGTGGTCGAATCTTATACCGGTGAACTCCCGCCGAAAACGCCTATTCACTCTTTCTTTAGTAGATTATCTCAGTTGGGTCTAACAGCCAAGAAGGCAGCAATCAAATAAAATGGCCATTCTGGATAAAATAGGAAGTATAGGTATTCCTCCTAAAGGTGTCATATATTTACTGTTTATGGCAGGATTGGCTGCAATGGTATATGGGCTAATAACCCAGCAATTAATGATTTTTGTTGTAGCTGCTTGTGCCCCAATAGGGTTGATTATTCTTCTTTTAGGGATAGATAAGCCCATTCTCAGTTACACTATTTTTGCTATCATCACTTGCTACTTTTCGGCTATTTATCGATATACCAGTATCGAAGGTTTAAGTATTGTTATTGAAATTCTCCTCTACTTTACGCTCTTCTCCATCTTTCTCAATATTGTTGCTACCCAAGATAGCTATCCGTGGAGAAATGCAGCAAACATCCTCTCTATTACTTATGCGATCTGGATGGTTTATTGTTTGTTGTCCATGTTGGCACCCTATAACGTGATTCGTGATTGGACAGCAAGTGGTACACGAAGTGTATTTTTTCTATCACCATTATTATACATACTATCGGGGATTTTGCTATGCAGTCCGAAGAAACTCCGAACAACGCTAATACTACTAAGTATATTTGTGATTACGGCAGGATTCAAAGTCTATTGGCAAAAGTCTCAAGGATTTGACCGATATGAAGCCGCATGGCTGTCAAGTGGAGCCTGGATGACCCATTTATTAAAATCGGGGATACGATATTTCTCTTTTTATTCTGATGCCGGCAATTTTGGCTCTAGCATGGGTATGTTTGTACTTGCCTTTGGAATAATCGCTTCATTAGCAAAAAAACGTTTTTTTCGTTTATTTTTCCTTGGTGTTGCTGTCATAGCTGGCGTAGGTATGATGATGTCCGGAACGAGAGGAGCCATGATTGTTCCTTTCGGCGGTATGGGACTCTATCTATTATTGTGCAGAAACGCCAAATTATCTATTGGCATATCTGTAATGGGAATACTTATATATATATTTTTTGCATTTACAGATATTGGAGAAGACAACACCTTTATAAAACGCATGCGTACAGCTTTTCGCCCGGATGAAGATGCGTCAATGAATGTACGATTAGGCAATCAACAACGTTTTGCTTATTATTTAAAAGATAAACCCTTTGGCGTAGGCATCGGTGGTACCATTGTTGACACGGATAGGTTACTGGGATTGGAAGAGGATTACATACCCACTGATTCCTATTTTGTCGGCGTCTGGGTAGAAAACGGAGTCGTAGGACTTTGTCTTTACATCACGATATTAGTAGTCATTCTGCTTCGATGTTGCTACATCATTATGTTCAAAGTAAAGAATCGTCAACTTAGCCGAATTTTAGCGGCGCTTTTGTGCAGTGTCTTCGGTATATGGCTGAATGGCTATGTAGGGCGAGGTATGGGCTTTCAACCCAGTAGTTTTGTGATTGCCATATTTCTGTCATTTGTATTAAACGGCGCATATATGGATAAGCGTTTGGCAAAAGATGAGATTATTTTATGAAGTATCAATAACATACTAAAAACAGCATAAATGAGCGAAATATTTCAAATCTTCAATCCCGATTGGTGGATGGACGAAAACAACAGCGCGTTGCAGATTACCGACGCTGTCTTGTTCCTGCTATTGGCTATACCGGTAGCCTATCTGCTGATTTACGCATTGGCGTCACTGGCCAAGTACAAAAATCCCTACCCGACATCTCCGTACAAGCACAAGTTCTTGGTGTTGTTTGTAGTGTTGCGCAACGGCAAAGAGGTGATCCAATCTATCAATAACTTCTTGGATACCCAGCTTTATCCACGCGACAAGTACGACATTGCCGTAGCAGCCACCCAATTGTCGGAAGACGACCTCGTCACGCTGCTGCAGATGGAGGTCAACATTGTGATACCCGACAAAGAACAGTGCACCAAGGTGTATGCCATTCAGCAGGTCATGGAGCGCTACTCACCAACCGAGTACGACATGATTTTGATATTCAACTCCGACAACCGCATTGTACCTACCGCCTTAGATCTCTTCAACAATGCATACTACTCGGGATGCGACGCCATTCAGGCACACCGCATGACCGAGAACCTCACTACCGACATTGCCGTGCTTGATGCTACCAGCGAAGAGATCAACAACAACATTTTCCGCAAGGGACACACCCGGTTAGGCTTCTCGGCAGCGCTCATCGGATCGGCGATGGCATTCGACTTTGCCATCTTCCACAAATTAGCGCCTACGCTGAAGGGATCCGACCTTAGTAAAGCTATGGAGGTGGCGTTGCTACGCGAGAATATCTATGCCGAATACTTGCAGGAAGTGGTTTGTTACAGCAAAAAAGCCGAGAGCAGCGAAGGCTACGAACAACAACGTATCGGATGGATTAAATCGCAATACAACAGTACATGGTACGCCTTGTTTCAGCTTCCAATCGCTTTTCTTCGGGGAGAATGGGATTATTGCAACAAGCTCTTCCAATGGTTACTACCGTCGCGCTTCCTGCTGATAGCGCTCATTCTGCTCGCAGCCGTAGTTACCACCGTATTAGACTGGACGTTGGCACCCAAATGGTATCTGTTGTTTGCCGCTTTGACAATTACGTTCCTCATGGCATTGCCGACCGGTGAAATTACCCAACGCTTCAAGCGGGCTGTCTGGGCATTGCCGCACCTGATATTCATATCACTGTTCAGCCATATCACGCGCTTTACACAAAGCGATTCAAAGCCTAAAAAGAAAAAAGAGAAGAAAACAAAGAAAGAGAAGAAGAAAGCTCCGCTGAAAGGTGAAGAAGCAAGAGAAAAAGCTGAAGAAGAGACAACCGCATGAAGATAGCCATTGAAGCCCAGCGCATCTTCCGCCCACACAAACATGGCATGGATTTCGTCGTCTTGGAGACCATCCGTGAGTTACAAAAGCGGGACGACGGTAATGAGTATTATATCATTACCGCCCCGGGCGAAGACCGCTGTCTGGAAGAGACGCACAACCTGAGCGTTGTAGAGGTTGCCTGCCCCACCTATCCGTTATGGGAGCAGGTAGCCCTTCCGCAAGTTGTACGTCGGTTGGGCGCCGACTTGCTGCATTGCACCTCCAATACGGCGCCAATAAGGTGCGCAGTACCATTGGTATTAACCTTGCACGACATCATCTACCTGACCACCCCCAAAGAGAGAAGCATGTCGCGCTACCAGCAGATGGGTTGGTACTACCGACGTTGGAATGTTCCGCGCGTTCTTCCCGCATGCAAACGCATCATCACCGTATCCGAAACCGAACGTCTCAATATACTCCACCGGTTTCCTACGCTAACCGATCGGCTTTCGGTGGTGTACAACGGCTTCGGTAAGCAGTATCATCTGCTAACAGATGCCGAATCTATCACGCGGAAATATCTGCCTGAACGTCCATACTTGTTTTTCTTAGGCAACACCGATCCGCGCAAAAACACATTGGGAGTACTTCGTGCTTATAACAACTATCTGACACGCTCGTCGCGCAAGCAGAAGCTCGTCATCACCGGTCTGAAAAAGCCGGAGGTGGAAGCACTACTCAACATCCATTCATTAAAGGCATGTGCACCTTATCTGGTATACACCGGCTACGTGCCCGGCAACGACTTACCGGCTCTATACAACGGGGCATTTGCTTTTTTATGCCCGTCGCTTGCAGAGGGTTTCGGCATCCCCCTCCTCGAATCCATGGCATGCGGCACTCCGGTCATTACCAGCAACCTCTCTGCCATGCCCGAGATTGCAGGCGAAGGCGGCATCCTCATCGACCCGCACAACCCGCAAGCCGTTGCCGATGCGCTGCTTCGGTTAGAAAACGACGACGCCTACTACCAACAACAAGTAACCTACGGGTTAGAACGCGCCACACACTTCTCGTGGGCAAAGACTGCCACCGCCTATGCAGAAATCTATGGAACATTAAAACTCGAAAAATAAAAATTAAAATCAACTCATACTTTGGAAAGCATTCTTCACATATTCGACGACATTTTATTTGTAGTGTTTGCCATCAACATTGCCTACTTGCTCGTGTACAGCATGGCAGCGGCGCTCCACCCTACACAGTCCAAGCCCGCCCGGGCAACCAAGCATCGACGGATAGCCATCTTGATACCGGCTTATAAAGAAGATGCCGTCATCCACGAGTGCGTGCGCTCCTGCCTGAAACAGAATTATCCCCCCGACAAATTTGATACGGTAGTGATCTCCGACCGCATGACGGCAGAGACCAATGCCTCACTGGCAGCACTCCACATCATATTGGTAACGGTGCGGTTCGAGAAAAGCACCAAGTCGAAATCGCTCAACCATGCGATGGCAGTGATTGGTAACAATTATGACATTGCGGTCATTCTGGATGCCGACAATGTGATCTCGGATACTTTCTTATCAGACATCAACGATATGTTTGATTCACATCCCGACATTGAGATCGTACAGGCACATCGCGTCGCCAAAAACCGGAACAACTCCATCGCGTTTTTGGACGGCATCAGTGAAGAGATCAACAATAGCATCTTCAGGCTGGGACATGCACAACTGGGCATGTCGGCGGCACTTATCGGCTCGGGCATGGCATTCAACTACCGGTTGTTCCGCGAGACGATGGCAGGTATCCGCGCTGTGGGCGGCTTTGACCGCGAGCTGGAACTTACATTGCTTTTGCAAAACAAGCGTTTTTACTATCTGCAAGATACCCGTGTATGGGATGAGAAGATTCAGAGCCACGACGACTTCTCCCGTCAACGCCGCCGGTGGCTCTCGGCACAATGGCATTACAGCGTGCTGTTTGCCCGCTACTTGCCGACAGCCTTTCGTGCCGGACAGTGGGATTTCTGCGACAAGCTCTACCAACAGTTCTCTATGCCCCGTCTGTTACTGATTGGCTTCACCTTCCTGATTGCTTTGGGATGGAGCTTTCTCCGAACCAGTTGGAGCCTAAAATGGTGGGCGCTGTTTGTCTGCCTGGCGATTGCCCTGCTCATCGCCATTCCACGCTATTACTACAACCGTCGGCTGTGGCGTGCGCTCTGCTCGCTGCCTTATACCTTCTTCATCATGGCAGGCAATATATTCAAATTGCGGGGGGCGAACAAGACGTTCATACATACGAAACACGGAAAATGATGCTTTTCACTTGTTTACCATATAAACCACTACCACCAATCAATTAACATCCGAATCATTATGCTGTACGGAAAACTATCGATCCTCCAGAAAGGACACACCTACCCGGGTGGAGATGCCCCCGATTCAACCTTCGAAAACGAAGGTTTATACTTGCTGTTTTACGGCACACTGCTCAATCGAGACCAGCTGAAGGCTGCTGCCAACGAATCTAACGCCGTTGTAGCGGCGCGCGTCTATCAGGAGAACAGCTATAACGGCTTCACAAAGTTAGACGGTCAGTTCACCATCATCTATTTCACCCCTTCCGAAGCAGGTATTGTACGCGACCACCACGGCACGCACAATCCGGTGTACTACACCGCCGACGGTGCCTTTGCCGATTCGCTCGCGCTCCTGCGCAAGCAGTCGGGTCTACCCGAACAGACCGACCGACGTGCCCTGAGCTGCTTCTTGCAAGGTGGTTTGCTGCCATACTCCCACTCTACCCATCAGGGTGTCTTCCGCTTGGAAGCCGGAGAAGCTGCCGTATATACAGAAGCCAACCGCAAAGCTTGCAGCATCCGCCTGTTTGCAGCCGATTACGAACGCACTCCCATCGTAGAGGTCAACCCGAATATTGAAGCTTACGCCCGCCAATATGGCAAGCTACATGCGGCAGCCATTCGCCGACGCATTGGCAACCACCGCCGCGTAGGTATTCTGCTGAGTGGCGGATACGATTCGGGGTCTAACCTCGCCGCCTTGCGCAGCATCTACGACGGCAGGATCGATTCCTATTCCATCGGCTTTAAGGGCGACAACTGGACAGAGCTACCGCTGGCACGCATCATGTCGAAGCATTTCAACACCAACCATCACGAGTACGAGATCGACGGATCGGAAATAATAGCGCTGCCGGCTATCATTGATTATCTCGGCGAGCCGTTTGTCGAAGGCGGATTGATGGTGAACTACTGTGCCATGCGCATGATAGCCGAAGATCGTCCGGCAGTGATCTTGGGCGGCGACGGCAGCGACCAGTACTTCGGCACAACCGGTCGCGAAGCGGCGATGCTCTACTTGGCTGTACGCAACGGCATGTTGCCTTTCATGAAAGGCGCCTTTCGTTTGGTCGACCGCGCCGCTTACGACAAAGACGGACGTGCCTTCCGCATCCGCTTCCATCTGGATAAGCTGTTGAACATACTTGCAGCCGACCGTTTCGGATTCCCCGACTTCCGCATGCGCGAGCTGTTGCAGCATCCCGAAACCGACTTCTTCACAGAGAAACGCCCGAAGCCCGACACTCGCAGCTTTGCGCATCTGTATGCCCAACATGCCATGTACTCCGATCTCGACATCTCGATCAATCGCGTCATTCTGTACAAAGCTTCGCGCATGGCAAAGATGTTCGACAACAACCTGACCTATCCCTACATGGACTTGTCGCTCTATCGCTTCTTGCAGCAGCTCCCCGTGGGGTTGAAGTGCAAAGGCGACAGTACCCTTGAGATTGCCAAGGGACACGGCACAGCCAAGTTCCTGCTGAAGAATTACTACAAGCCGTTACTCCCTACCGAAATCACCTCGAAGAAGAAACAGGGAGGCTTTGCCCCTATGCCGCTCTTCTTCCGCGACCCGCAGCAACGCGCACGCCTCAAGGCGTTCATTCTTGCCTCGTCGATCACCCAAGAGTTTCTCGACCGCAATGCCGTAGAGCAGTTCCTGAACCGATACGATCAGGAGGTAGCCAACGAGAACGGTTGGTTCTGGTATCGGCAAAATCGGGCACTCCAGTATTTCAACCTGCTCACACTGACCGTGTGGTGGGAACAGACGGTCGAAGGGAACAAAGTCAGTTTGGAATAACAGTAAATCCGGAATAAATGAGAGAAAACATGAGCAGCTTTGAGAAGAAAATCAGCGATCTGCGAGCACGCATCAACAACGAACTGTTACCGCTGATTGATAATCGCCCGTGTGCCTATATGGATCTGCCCTACCACCCCAATATCGGAGACATCCTGATTTGGGAAGGTACGGAGCAATTCCTGAAGGATAACCAGCTGAAATGTTTGTTCCGGAACAGTGAATACACTTACTTTCATCGGGAAGTACCCCGCCGTGCAGTGATATTGCTGCATGGTGGTGGGAACTTCGGCGATATTTGGCGCGAGCATCAGAATCTCCGCCTCCGGGTGATCGAAGAGTATCCCGACCATCCGATTATCATTCTGCCGCAAACGGTGTTTTACACCGATAAGGCTTTGATGAAACAGGATGCAGAAGCCATGAAGTCACACCCCAATCTTACGATTTGTGCCCGCGACGAAGTGTCGTATACCATTCTTCAAGCCAACTTCCCGACGCACCGCATCCTGCTGCTTCCCGACATGGCATTTTGCATCTCGGCAGAGAAATTGCACAAGCTCTCTGCGTCGGTTATACCGGATAACCGGTCTCTTTTAGTCATGCGTACCGACAAAGAATTGGCAGCCATAGATATCGACAAGCTGCATCTGAACAAAGACTCGGTCGATGTGCGCGATTGGCCCAGCATGGAAAGGCGTCCGCGCTACATGCGTCTTTTCACAAAGCTCAACTATTATTGTCATCGGGCAGGAACCTTTGCCATTCCGTTGGCAGACCGATATGTGTTGCAATGTGTACGTCCACGACTGTTACGAACGGGTGTACGCTTTCTCCAATCGTATACAACCATCTACACCACGCGCTTACACGTAGCCATTCTTGCCACGCTGCTGCACCGACACTTCACTTTGCTGGACAACAACTATGGCAAGAATAGTAGCTTCTATCGCACTTGGCTGAAAGATTTGCCAAATGTAGGTACCATCTGATGCTCCACAAAGGAAAACAGCACCCGTCCAACGGTGGTCAGACGCGCGTCCGACCACCGTTGGACATCAATTATGAGCCGATGTTGACGTTAGTTTTCAGGGACGTAAGACCGTATGATGTGCCGAAAAAAGAGTTACCTTTGCGGCATGTTTCACTTGTAAAAGCAATCTATTATGGAACAAACTCGTGAATTGCCAACAGGCATACAGTCGTTTGAGGTATTGCGCACCAACGACCTTTTATATGTAGATAAAACAGCGCTGATATATCGGCTGGCTTCTACGCCCGTTCCTTATTTCCTTAGTCGCCCCCGCCGTTTTGGGAAAAGTCTGCTCCTATCCACGTTCGAAGCCTATTTCGAGGGGAAGAAAGATTTGTTCAAAGGGTTGGCTATCGAACAGTTGGAAACGAAATGGGAAACTTATCCCGTGCTGCATCTCGATTTGAATGCAAAAAAATATGATAGCGTGAAAGCGTTGAATGCTATCTTAAACGAGCACTTGGAAAAATGGGAAGTTCTCTATGGCGACGAGAAACGAGATCGCAATGCGGACGAACGATTGAAGTATGTCATCGAACGCGCTCACGAAAAGACCCAAAAGCGCGTTGTAGTCCTTATTGACGAATACGACAAACCACTGCTGGCAAATCTTCTCAATGACGATTTGAGCGAGGAGTTGCGCAAGACATTGAAAGCATTCTACGGTGTGCTCAAAAGTTCGGGAGCCTACCTGCGCTTCGTCTTTCTCACCGGCGTAACCAAGTTTGCACAGATAAGCGTGTTCAGCGACCTGAATCAACTCACCGACATCAGTATGTGGACAGACTATTCGGAGTTGTGCGGCATCACCCGCCAAGAGTTGCTGGATACCTTCGACCCGGAACTGCACGCGTTAGCCCGTCGGAACGATATGACTTACGAAGAGGCTGTCGCCGAAATGGAACAGCGATACGACGGTTACCACTTCGCTGCCAACTCAACAGGCATGTTCAATCCGTTCAGCGTACTGAACACCCTGAAATCCGGGCAGTTTGATGACTACTGGTTCCAAACCGGCACTCCCTCTTTTCTTGCCAAACTCTTAACCGACAGCAACTACGACCTGCGCAAACTCGTAGATGGCACCCGCATGGCAAGTGGTGACTTTGCCGAATACAAGGCAGACAAGAGCAACCCCATCCCACTCATTTACCAAAGCGGCTACCTCACCATCTTGAACTATCAGCCTAAAAGACGAATGTACACATTGGGGTTCCCTAACGACGAGGTTAGCTACGGATTCATGAAATTCTTATCGCCCTACTACTCCACCGTACCCGATGGCAGTACCGCTTCTTACATCGACAACTTTCTTGACGAACTCGACGCCGGAGACGTGGAAAGCTTTCTCAACGATCTGAAAGTATTCTTCGCCGGCATTCCTTACGAACTGAGCGACGACACCGAGCGTCACTATCAAGCCATCTTCTACGTCGTGCTCACCCTGATAGGAACGTTTGTGCAAGCCGAAGTGCGTAGCGCCCACGGTCGTGCCGATGCAGTGGTAAAGACCGACAAGTATATATACGTCTTCGAGTTCAAACTCAACGGTACTGCCGAAGCTGCCCTGCAACAAATAGACAGTAAGGAGTATCTGTTGCCCTATACCCTCGACGGACGCAAACTCGTTAAGGTGGGAGTGAGCTTCGACAAAGAGAAACGAAACATTGGACGGTATTTGATTGACAGATAGCCCAAAGAGCAACAAGTGTACCTTTGAGGACAGAAAGATATTATCTTTTTCAGGTCAACCCCTTGCCGGATCAAAAAAGTTGGTTATCTTTGCACCCGCAAAAGAGAAATAGTTGGTGTCATAGCTCAGTTGGTAGAGCAAAGGACTGAAAATCCTTGTGTCCCCGGTTCGATTCCTGGTGACACCACACGGAAGAATAGCAAGACAGTGCAAGTCCCTGAATTTCAAACGAAGTTCAGGGACTTTCTTTTTAACGACATATTTTTTGCGAGATAATGAAGTTATAAACGCGAGATAACGAAGTTACAAACGCGAGATAATGAACTTACAAACGCGAGATAACGAAGTTACAGAAGTGAGATAACGAACTCACCGAAGCGAGTAAAAAAGGCTTTGCAAATCCAATTCGTGATAGAAACCTCGCAATCGTTTAAGATGGACAAGAACAAATAAAAATAAATTCATTACTCAGTGTGACGATAACTTTCCGAAAGTATATCTTTGCAGAGAAATTTAAAACGGAATGTTATGCAAGAAACTAATTTCACACACATAACCGATGGTATCGCATTGGTTATTGAAACGGAAGAAAAACGATTAAGCGACTTACCCTTAGAAGTTATTACACAAAAGCGGAACAAACAGAATCGCACCATCAAGCAAATACTGGGTCATTTGATTGATTCGGCATCCAATAATCATCAACGCATGGTTCGATTGCAATACAGCAAAAACCTGCTTTTCTTTCCTGATTACCGTCAGGACAATGACTTATGGATATCCTTGCAAGATTATCAAAATGCTGATTGGTGCAATTTAATTCAGCTTTGGAAGTTTTACAATCTACACATCATTCAGGTAATTCACTCCGTAGATATGACAAAACTGGATAGTTATTGGTGTGATTTTGAAGGTACAAAAGTTACCCTGCAAGAAATGATAGAGGGATATTTGGAACACTTGCATCTGCACATGGAAGAAATCCGTGAATTGGAGATAGAAATATCTTGATGAAATAGCAAGTATGACACTGATGACGGAGAAAATTAGATCTGAACAAGAGAAAAAGCGAATGACGGAGAAATTCCATCAACCGACACAAGAAGTTGTCCGACTTTTTATGGGTGATAATGCTTGGCAGCGCCTCATGCGTCTGGAGGATATGCTACGGGAGCGGTATGAACTAAACCGAGAAATGAAATATCCATTTGGTAATGAGTACGGCTGGGGCTTCCGGTATTCCCATAGAAAATCATTGTTGCTATATGCATTCTTTGAGCAGGACGGTTTCTGCTGTACCATTTCTATTAACGACAAAGGAGCACCACAAGTCGAAGCCATGCTGGGCGATTTGCTACCCGAAACACAAGCTTTTTGGACAAACCGCTATCGCTGCGGTGCTAACGGAGGCTGGATTCACTGTTCGATTGCCGGTGATGATGAATTACTTGATATTGTCCGGCTGGTAGGTGTTAAGGTGAAGCCTCAAAAGCCGCACATGGCGATGTTCTTCTCTCGCCAAGCATTCAGTTCGGCGGCATACGCCTCCTTGTTCAAGGGATAGGGACCGTCTTCTCTGTTCAGAATGTCGAGACAGGGCTGAACATGCTTCTCTTCCAGTCGGTAGTTGGTACCGACGAAGTGACCTTCAAGACCATTTTCCAGATTGATATCGTCGACCGCCACGTATGCGATGATTTCGGGATGCCTGTCGAGGTATTCCCGAATCTCTGCGGCGCGTTCCTCTACATATATATATTGTTTCGGGTCGTTTTTGTGGATAGTCGATTTCAAACCGTCTCGAATCAGCTGGAATACCTTGTTTGCTTCATTCGCCTTTTGGTTAGCCTTGATATAATCCGCATGTCTCTCCTCCGTGGTGACACAGAAAGTGGCACCTATCAGGTAGTGATCCAATTGATGTATCGCCATCAAAGCGCTGATTAGGCGCTTCCCCATATCACGCCAAGTGCTCGACAGCACAATCTTTGCACCGGTGGTATCGAGTATTCGGCGCAAGCGATCCATGGCAGGCTTGTCCCAATCGTAGTAAACAGCGCCCAAATCGCAGGTATTGATATAGTTGTCTTTGATGTAGTCAGCATAATCAAAATCACCCGGTATTTCTTTGTTCAAGCGTATGGCCAATTCGGGGTATTCGTCTTTGTGTTCAAAGCGCGTCTGCCTTCCGAGAGGTTGCAGAACCCCGTCGATGTCGAGAAATAATACTTTCATTGTTTTTTTCATTTAATAAGTGATACGTTTGTCGGAGAAGTTACTGTAAGTAATTGATAAATTAACACTTATAGATCGCTTTTGGTTTACTTTCATGCAGTTAAAGAATCAATGTGCGCACCTTTTTTGAGAATATCGGGGCATTGTGAGCGTAAAGGTGCGGAGGTGTCGTTTTATCATCTTCGTTCAAAACCGTACACGGTGTCCGATATCGGACACCTTAGATTCGGTGATACCTCTTCGCTTTCAGGCATTTACGTTTGTGGCACGTTTTTCGTTCCTTGCAAACTACGCGCGAGTTCAAGAAGTCGTCGAAACAAGTTCAAGTAGTCGTCGAAATCATTTGCTTCTTATTATATAATGGTATATGAATCAGCTCTTCAATCTCATCAAGCAGAACCCGTTCTTCTGCGTGGTTTCCGTTATCGGGACGGCGGTGAGTGTAGCGTTTGTGATGACCGTCTTCATGGTCTATAACATCCGCACCGCCGACATTGCACCGGAGACGCACCGTAGCCGTATGGTCGACATCTCCTACGGGTACTCTTTCCGCACTGCCGACCGCTCTAATGCCAACACCGGCTTGTCGTACCGGGCAGCGACCGCCGTGCTCGATTCGTTGCCGGGTGCCGAGTGGGTCGCCTATATCGAGCAGTCGGGACAGCGCTACTGCGGCGCATCGCCCGAGCAGGGCAAACGGCGCGCGCTCTACGGCATCGACCTCAACTTCTGGAAGGTGTACGACATCCCGCTCGTAGCCGGTCGCCTCTTCACACGCGAGGAGATGACGGCTGCGCGCGAGGTGGTGGTCATCACCGAACGAACGGCACGCGAGACCTTTGGCTCGGCAGCGGCGGCGGTGGGCAAGACGCTCTTTGTCAACTTCCTGCCCCATCGTGTGGTGGGCGTGACGGTGGATGTCAGCTCGCTCTTCTCTTATGCTTACGGCGAGGTGTGGAAACCCTATCGGACAGACGAAATCTACGCCGGCAGCGAAGGCTTGCGCGGCAGATTCACGGCAGTGGTCGTCGCCCGCCGCGGCGTAAGCTCAGCGGAGCTGATCGCACAGGTCGACGCATCGCTGGCGCGCTACAACGCCACGCTGCAAGAATATACGCTGCAACTTCCGCAGGTGCGCACCTATGCCGAGGGGCAGTTCTTCCCCGGCAGCTTCCTGCCGCCTGCGGCGCTCTTCTGTTTCTTCGGACTGATACTGCTCATCGTGCCTGCCATCAATGTGAGCGGGCTGATCTCGTCGCAGATGTCGCGCCGGCTCTCCGAGCTGGCAGTGCGCAAAGCCTACGGCGCGAGTCGCGTCGCACTGATGAACCAACTGTTGCGCGAGAACCTCCTGCTGGCAGCCGTCGGTGCAATGGCAGGCTTCGCCCTGTCGTGCGTCGTGCTCTGGTGGGGCAAAGCGTGGATGTTGAGCGACACACCCGGCATGGACAATTTCGATGTCAGCATCGGGCTGTTCCTGCGCCCGTCGGTCTTCGCGGCAGTTTTTGCGGTCTGCCTGCTGTTTAATTGGATGTCTGTCTTTATCCCCGCTTGGCACGCCACCGGTCGTCCCATCGCGGAAGTAATCAATGGAGAGTAACCTCATGCTCAAACAAATTATCCACCAACTCTGGAATCGCCGCCGCAGCAACGGCTGGCTTTTCGCCGAACTGTTTATCGTCTTCGTGCTGCTGTGGTACTGTCTGGACATCCTCTACGGATTCGCCTACAACGGACTGCAACCCAAAGGCTACGACATCCGGCATGTCTATCAAGTCATCATCCGCGCCAACCCCACCCAACTGCCCGCCGAGCGCACCCTCGAAACCTTGCAGACGCAGTGGCTCGAGCCGCAGGAGGAGATACTGCGTCGCATCCGGCAATATCCGGGCGTGGAGAGTGCCGCGATGTGGATGGGTAGCGACGCCTATACGCGCCACACCATGTATCAAGGCTATACGCTCGACAGCGTGAAGGTGCAGCTTGCCAACATCCGCTACGTCTCGGCAGCCTATTTCGATGTGATGCGCATCCCGCTGCAAGCCGGACAGGTCGGGGAGTGGGAAGCCTCGATACACCCTACACCCGCCGTGATTACCTCAGACATGGCAGACAGTCTGTTTCACACCACTGCCGATGTGGTGGGGCGCGAGATAAAGGATTACTATGATGGCGGTTTTCGCTACCGCATCGCCGGCGTGTGCGACCGCCAAAAGGAGGACGATTATACTCGCTACGAACCGTTTATCCTCACGCCGCTGCCCCGCTGGCTCTACAACACGTATGGCTACACCGTGAACTACTGCTTCCGCGTGCGTCCCGAGATGGATACGCCCGACTTTGCCGACCGCTTCTACCGCGCGATGACGCCGCAGCTGCAAGTCGCCGCGTTCTATCTCTTCGAGGTGAACAGCTACGCCGCGCAGAAGATAGAGCGTGATGCCGCCGAGGGCGTGACCCCCTACATCCGCGGCGCCGAGTTGGTGGTGGTTTTCTTTGCTTTCAACGTATTCATCGGTCTGCTGGGTACTTTCTGGTTCCGCACCCGCTACCGCCGTTCGGAGATTGCGTTGCGCATGGCGATGGGTAGCAGTCGCGCCCGCATCCGCACCCAGCTGATAGGCGAGGGCTTACTTTTACTCCTCGCGGCAGCCCTCCCCGCCTTGGTCGTCTGCTTCAACCTCGTCGTTGCCGACGTCACCATCACCTCCGAAGCCGATGCCACCCCGATGCGCTTCTGGATAGTCTTTACCGTCACCCTGCTCTTCATGGCGCTGATGGTGTTGCTGGGTATCGGCTTTCCTGCCCAAAAAGCGATGCAGATACAACCCGCGGAAGCGCTACATGAGGATTGACAATGATGAAAATAGTAATCGCATCCGATTCATTCAAAGGCTCCCTCTCCTCCATAGAGGTTGCCGACAGCGCCGAACGCGCCATTCACCGCATAGCCCCCACGTGCGAAGTAGTAAAGATACCCATTGCCGACGGCGGCGAAGGCACTGCCCAAACATTAGTCGGGAGAATGGGCAGCAAGATGGTCTCCTGCCTTGCCTTTGAGCCGCTGCACAAATGGCGAACAACAGTCTCTTACGGCATTGCAGACAACAACCGCACGGCAATCATCGAAACAGCATCGGCAAGCGGACTCTCTCTTGTGCCGCCCCCACTGCGCAATCCGCTCTACACCTCCACTTTCGGCACGGGCGAGATGATTCTCGACGCGCTCAACCGCGGCTGTCGGCACTTTCTGATAGGTCTCGGCGGAAGCGCCACCAACGATGCAGGTACAGGTATGTTACAAGCACTGGGCTATCGTTTCCTCGACGAAGAGGGACAAGAGCTGCCGTCGGGCGGACGCATCTTAAACCGAATTATGCGCATCGACGACAGTCACGCTGTTCCGGAGTTGCGCGATGCAACCTTCACCGTGGCATGCGACGTCAACAATCCCTTCTCGGGTTCAAACGGAGCTGCCTACGTCTATGCCCGACAGAAAGGCGCCGACGACGAAACGATTCTGCAACTCGACAACGGATTGAAACAATTCGCCGCCGTCGTACTACAACAGCGAGGTATCGACATCAATTCCATTCCGGGCGCCGGTGCCGCAGGCGGACTGGGAGGCGCCTTCCTCGCATTCTTAGATGCCACGCTCAAACCGGGCATAGAGATGGTACTTGAGGCGGTCGACTTCGACCGTCTTATCGCCGACGCCGACCTCGTCATCACCGGCGAGGGTCGCCTCGATCGACAAACTGCCATGGGAAAAGCACCCGGCGGCGTATTGCGTGCTGCACGTCGCCAACAAATTCCGGTTATTGCCATCGGAGGCTCGGTCGAAGATGCTACGCTACTCAACCGTCAAGGGTTTCTTGCCGTCTTTGCCATTCAGCAGGAGATTTGTACGCTCAACCAAGCCATGGAAAAGGGGTATGCTATGAGCCGCATCGAAGCAACAGTCGAACAGATTGTACGCATCATCCAGCATTACCAACCGTAAGTGTTATGTCACCCATATTCAAAAGAAAAGCCTCCGTCATCTGAATTGATGCGGAGGCTTCTAAAACGGCGACTACCTACTCTCCCACTGTTACGCAGTACCATCGGCGTGACAAGGCTTAACTTCTCTGTTCGGAATGGGAAGAGGTGGAACCCTTGTGCTATAATCACCTAAAGAAAGTCGACATGATGAAGAAAAGTAAAGTATAAG